>CAIUCF010000392.1 GCA_903897565.1 uncultured Rhodospirillales bacterium
CGATACCCGCGAACAGGATGAACTCCGCCTTGCCTGAGGGAGTCTTCCAGATACGCTCGGTCGGGCCGAGCGGCAGGCGGAAGCCGCCGGGGATCCGGATGCGGGCGTTGTAGTCGTGGAACTCCGGAAATACCGTCTCGATCTTGTCGCGAATGCGATCGTAATCCTCGATCAGGTGCTGCCACGCGACCTTGCTGTCGGGTAGGGTCGCCGCCGCCATGCCGGCGACGATCGCCGGCTCCGAGCGGAGCTGATCGGAGGCCGGCGTCAGCTTGCCGGCCGAGGCATGAACCATCGACATCGAATCCTCGACGGTCACCGATTGCGGCCCGCCCGCCTGCATGTCCAGCTCCGTACGTCCCAGCACGGGCAGGATGATCGATTCACCCCCGATCAGGAGGTGCGAGCGGTTGAGCTTGGTGTTGAGATGGACGGCGAGCTCGAGCCGGCGCATGCCGATCGCGCAGGCTTCGGGGTCAGGCAGGGCGATCGAGAAATTGCCGCCCAGACCGATCAGGACCTTGGAGCGGCCGGCGACCATGGCTTCCATTGCGGCGACCGCATCATGGCCATGGTCGCTCGGCGCCCGGAAACCGAAGGCGCGCTCGATGCCGTCGAGCAGAGCGGCTGTGGGCTTCTCGGTGATGCCGACGGTGCGATCGCCCTGGACGTTGGAATGGCCACGCAGCGGGCAGATGCCGGCGCCCGGCTTGCCGAAATTACCCCGCAACAGCAGCAGGTTGGCGATCTGCTGGACATTTTGGGTGCCCTTGACATGCTGGGTGATGCCCATGCCATAGGTCACGATCGTGGCGTTCGACTTGACATAGGCGGCAGCCACCTGTTCGAGCGCGCCCCGGCTCAGGCCGCTGACCCGCTCGATATCGGGCCAGGGCGTCGCCCGCAGATCGGCGGCCAGCGCTTCGAAACCATTGGTGTGTTCGGCGATGAAGCCATGATCGAGCACGTTGCCGGTCGTATCCTCCCACTCCAGCACCCCCTTCATGATGCCCTTGAGCGCCGCCGCGTCGCCGCCGATCCTGACCTGATAGTAGGAAGAGGCGATGTCGGTCGAGCCGAAGGTGCCCATCTCGATCGGGTTCTGGGGATCGGCGAAGCGCTCGAGCGCGCGTTCTTTGAGCGGATTGAAGACGATGATCGGCACGCCGCGCCGCGCGCATTCGTGAAGCGTGCCCATCATCCGCGGATGGTTGGTGCCGGGATTGTGGCCCATTGCGATGATGAGTTCGCAATGGTCGAAATCTTCGAGCGACACGGTGCCCTTGCCGATGCCGATCGATTGCGGCAACCCGACGCTGGTCGCCTCGTGGCACATGTTCGAGCAGTCGGGGAAGTTGTTGGTGCCGAACTCACGGGCGAAGATCTGGAACAGGAAGGCGGCCTCGTTGGAAGCGCGGCCCGAGGTGTAGAACTCCGCCATGTTCGGATCGGGCAGGGCGCGAAGGGCGGCGCCGATACGGGAGAAGGCCTCGTTCCAGGAGATCGGCTTATAGGTGTCGCTGGCCTTGTCGTAGGCCATCGGATCCGTGAGGCGGCCCTCGTTTTCCAGGGCATAATCGCTCCAGCCGAGCAGCTCCGCCACCGGATGGGCGGCGAAGAACGCCGATGTTACGCGCTTGTTGGTCGCCTCCCAGGTCACCGCCTTCGCGCCGTTCTCGCAGAACTGGAAGGTCGAGGTGTGCTCCTTGTCCGGCCAGGCGCAGCCCGGGCAGTCGAAGCCGTCCGGCTTGTTGGTGTGGAGGAGCAGCATCGGCGCCTGGAGCACGTCCATCTGCTCGCGCACCGCCTTGGCCGTCGCCTTCAGCGCCCCCCAACCGCCGGCCGGCGCGTCGTAGGGTCTGATTCCCGGAACCTTGGCTTTGCCCATCATCCGATCCCCCTCGAGAATAAAACCCACGCGCCCAGAATATTCACGCTTTAATCGGATAGATTGTCAAGACGTTGCCCCGATGGGATCGGCTCGCGGTCGATCCCATCGGGGCACATTGCCATCCATCCTAAGCTGTGGCGTGCCGGCTCATTGTACGGGTGAGGGCGGCGGCGGTTCCGGCATCATCATCGGCGGCGAGGTCCGCTGGATGGTCGTGGTCGTCGTATCGGTCACGGGTGGGGGTGGCGTGGTCGTGGTGGTCGTCTGTTCCGTCGTAACCGTCCGCGTCGGCTCGTCGTCGCTGCAACCTGCGGCCAGGAGCGTCCCGGCCACGAGGATCACCGCGGAGAAGAGCCAAATATAGGTTCTTTGGGTGGGCTTCATCTGTCACCTGCTCTGTTCATGGACCATGATCCAGCGGTGCCGATTACGGCTCGGTCGTGGTCGTGGTGGTCCGTGTCGTGGTCGTCGACGACTGACCGGCGGGCGTTGCGCTGCGCTCTTCATGCGTGGCGCTGATCTCGGAGCCATCCGGTGCGATCGTCTGCGAGTTCTTCATCGATTTGACGCCGTCCGCGCCGACCGAATAGCTCTGGCTCTGCTCGGTCTGGACGCCGTTGGCGTCGATCGATTTTTCGGTATGGTTCGTGCTGTAGCTGCTGACCGGGGGCGCCGGCGCCACGGGGGCCAGCTGGGTAGGAGCCGAGGGGCTGGCGGGATAGTCCTGTGCCAGGGCGACACCTGACATCAGGGCGAACACGGCGGTGCTGGTGAGCAATATTCTGGTCATTTTCGTACCTCCTAGGGGACTGGTTGAGGCGGCACCTTGACGGTCGTCGTGGGTCCCGAGCTCTTGATGCTGGTCGATGCCCGGAGCTGTCCGTGCCCGCTCTCATAGGATTGTCGCTTGTGGAAACTCTGGGTCGTCTCGACCTCGACGCCATTGGCGTAGACCGTACGGTGCGTCTTCGTCTTGTCGTAGGTGCCGGCCGGTCCATTGGTCGAGAGGTCCGGCTGCACCTGGCTTTGCTCTCCAGCTGCCGGGGTCTGGGCGACGGCCGGGCTCGCCAGCCAGGCGACACAGGCGACAGCTGAAATAAAACGTCGAAACATCTGTCCTCTCCCGGCAGTAAAATCCGAGCGTTGTGCAGTTGAGTTTCCAACGGACCAACCTTTGGGTTTCAGTTTGGTTCCCCGTTGTCGTCGGCATTGCCGGGCGAGCCGGTCTCGTGGCGACTGACACGCGGCCAGGCGCGATGAACCTGGCGCGGGGGGACCAGGGCTAGGAATCGAGGGTGGAGATTCTAGGCGGGGTCGCGGGGAGTCGCGCGACGGGTCACTCCGGCCCGACGAGCCCGAGCGCGGTGAGCAGGGTTTTCAGATCGTCGCTGCGAAACGGCTTAGCGAGAAAATGCTCAGCACACCCCTTGCCGAACCGGGCGCGCAGGGTCGTGCTGTCGTATCCGCTTGAGATGATGATCGGCAACTCCGGATACAGGCGGCGGATTTCCCGCACGAGAGTGTCACCATTGCTGTCCGGAAGCCCGAGATCGACGATCGCAGCATCGAAGTCGGCCCCGATCTTCTCCAGCTTCTCCAGTGCTTCGGCCGCCGTCCCGGCGACTGCCGCAACCAGTCCGAGCTCTTCGAGATAGGTGAGGTAGAGCATCTGGATGAGGACCTCGTCTTCGACGATCAGGATCCGTACTTTGCCGGGTTCGGTTGTGGGGAGATCACCCGTCATACAGGAAAAATCGTCCGTGAAGCGGGGGTAACGACGCCGATCGATTTCATTTTTCGACTCCATCAGATGACAACGTCTAGCTGTAGATTACGCGAACTCTCAGATAATGGAACGCTCGGAATGCAGATGAGTTCCTGTGGTGACGGGGAGAGGCGGCGCACCCTCGAACGTGCACCCGGAACCACCGATGGAGCTAACATGACCGCCTATGTAATCGTGCTTTACGATCGGTATGGTGACGCCGAGGCCGCGGTCCGTGACCTCGACACGGCTGCGATCCCCGCAGACGATATCAGCGTCGTCGCCAGTAATCTCGGCGATCGGTACGCGACGCAGATCAAGGCCGATTCCCCCGCCGGCGCCGGCAGCACCGGCCGACTGCAGGACGTCCTCGAGATCCGTGCGATCCCCGGGGTCGGTCCGGTCGTGGCTGGCGGTTGGCTCGTCGCAACCAGTGTCGGCAGCGGTTTGATCGATAATCTGGTCAGGGGTGGAATCGCCAAGGAGGAGGCTCAGGTCTATGCCGAGGGCGTCCGTCGGGGCGGCACGATCGTCGTCGTGCGGGCGGGGCTCGAATCCGCCTCCCAGATTCGCGCGATCCTGCAAGGCCGCCCCTGGGTCGACCCCGCGACGCGGGGGCGCGCGTACCGTGGCGCGGGCTGGTCCGGGTTCGATGAGAACGCGCCGCCCTACATCCCCGACTAGGCGCGGCGCCACAAGGGCCGCCCGAGGGCGCCCCGTCGACCGAGGGAACCCGACCCAGCGTCCCGGCATTTCATCCTGACCCAATTGCGGAGGCCAGGCGATGCCACGTGGCGACAAGTCGAAATACACAGGGAAGCAGCTTCGCAAGGCGCAGCATATCGCCGAGAGCTACGAAAGCCGGGGTACGCCCGTCGCCGAGGCGGAAGCGCGAGCTTGGGCCACCGTCAACAAGGAGAGCGGCGGCGGCAACAAGAGCGGCTCCGGTCGGGGCAGGCCGGATAATCACGACTCGTCCCGTCGCGGCGGCGAACTCGGGGGTGCGGCCGCCGCCTCGCGGCCGCGTGCTGCACGATCGGCGTCGGCGCGCAATGCGGCCGAGACGCGGAAAAGAAACGCGACGCGGTCGGCTTGAGCACATTCGGAGATCGGGAATGAAATTGTTCAAATGCCAGTCCTGCGGCGAGACTCTGTATTTCGAGAACCGGAGCTGCGAGCGCTGCGGATCGCGGCTCGGGTATCTCCCGGAGCAAGCGAGCCTATCCGCGGTCGAGCCGGACGGGGACGCCTGGCGAGCTCTGGCGGCACCTGCCCGCCGCTATCTGTTCTGCGCCAACGAAGCCTATGACGCCTGCAACTGGCTGGTAGCGGCCGACGGCGGTTCCGCCTTGTGCCTCTCCTGCATTCACAACAGGACGATTCCGGATCTGACGATCGAGAAGAACCTCGACCATTGGCGCAAGATCGAGATCGCCAAGCACCGCTTGCTCTATTCCCTGCTGCAACTGCGCCTGCCAATCGCGAACCCGCTCGACCAAGCGGGTCGGCTTGCGTTCGACATTCTCGCCGCGCCTGCAGAGCCTCACGGCAAGGCCGTGCTCATCGGCCATGATGACGGGGTCATTACCCTCTCGCTCGAGGAGGCCGATGACGCCTATCGCGAGAACATCCGGGTCAAACTGGGCGAGCCCTATCGCACCTTGCTGGGTCATTTTCGTCATGAGATCGGTCATTATTACTGGGACAGGATCGTCATGAACTCCCGCCATGAGGAGCCGTGTCGGGCGCTGTTCGGGGACGACCGCGAGGATTATGCCGCGGCGCTGGCCCGTCATTACGAGCAGGGGCCGCGCCCCGATTGGCGCGAGGCGTTCGTCAGCGCCTATGCGAGCGCCCATCCTTGGGAAGATTTCGCCGAGACCTGGGCGCATTACCTCCATATCGTCGATACGCTCGAACTTGCCAGCGCCTTCGGAATGCAACTGCGGCCGCGCGTCGATACCGAAGGCGCGCTCGAGACCGTGATCGATTTCGACCCCTATCGCGCTGCCTCGATCGAGAAACTGCTCGGCTCGTGGCTGCCCGTGACATTCGCGCTGAACAACCTGAACCGGGGGATGGGATTGAACGATCCCTATCCGTTCACGATAACGCCCAAGGTGGTCGCGAAACTCGGGTTCATCCATGACCTGATTCGCGCGCCGAGAGACTAGGCCATCCGGCCGCGGCTCGGCGGCAATTTAGGCTTTTCCGGCGTGGCGATGGAACGGAAGCCATTCCCCGTTGTTCGACTGCTGAACCACGCAGCCTGTGGTGGCGAAGGCGTTGGAAGCGTTGGCTGTCGCGCGTCGCGTGCATCGTCGTCTCTCCGCGGCTCGTCGGGGTCAGCGAGTGCCGCCGTGCCATCGCGTCGATTCCAGGCTCAAGAAGGGAGAACGAACGTGAAGCTCCAGGACATGTCTTCAGGCTTCCCGGCATCGGGAATTGCCGCCGATATCGCCCTCGTCGGCGACCCATCGCCGGATTTCGATCCCCAGATGGATTTGACGGGGAAGGTCGTCTTCGTGACGGTGCAGGGGATGCGGGAGATCCCGGCGCTTGCCGCCGTCTATCTTCAGGCGGGAGCCTGCCTAGCCATCCTCGAAGTCAATGGTTGGGGGCTGCATCTGCTGTCGCCGCGGGCCGGCGAGGAGCGGCTGTGGACGGCGCCTCCGCTTTCCTGCGCCTCCTGGGTCAATGCCGTGGAACGGGTGATAGAGCGGTTTGGCCCGATCGATCTGTGGCTCGATACCCGAGCGATGATCTGGCCGCCGGTCAGCCGCATCGGCGGCGCCCGCCAAGCCTAGGCATCGCCGGAGCTCTCGGGGTCCGAGACGGCTATTTTGGGACCAGGTTCGGATTACCGCCCGGGCTGCCGGGCGGCGGGATCACCGGCGTGCTTTGCGGCCCGGCGCTCGGCGGCTGCTTGGCCATTCCCGGATCGGTGGATGGCGGGGTGATCACCCCATGCGATTGCGACAGCCGGGAACTCACCGAACCGTCCTGATGCGATGCACCGCATCCGCTCTGCAGTACGCCGGTCGGCGGCCTCGCCGTTCCGTCCCGGCAGCCCGGTTGCCCCTGGACGAGAGTCTGTCCGGAAGCGGCGCCCGCCAGGCTCAGTCCGACGAGGACGAGAAGCCCGCGGGCAGGGATTCGTCGCTGCGACAACGGTTTGATTCTCGACATGAAGACCGCCTCAGCGATGCTTCAGCTTCGCTGTCGCAATTTCAGTGTGGTAACGGTCCGATGAGGGCGTGCCCTTCGGCTCGTCATGGAGCGAGTCCGCGGGGGTCTCCGGCTGATCCCGATGCGACTTGCCTTTGTCTCGTTCCCGCGCCGAGCGGTCTTGGCGGGATTCCGAATTCTCCGGCATGACTTTTCTCCCTTCTCCACAGTAAACACCCAACCCGACAGAGCGTTCCGCCGGTTGGGGGAAGGGAGCAATATCTCCAGGGGGCGACCCCTTGGCTCAGCCGGAGCCGGACCCGGCGCGGACTCAGATGCTCCTGCGCTGTGCGTTCTGCTGGAAGAACAGCGCCTGGCTGATCAGCGCCCGGATCGTCTCGGTCTGGAACGGCTTGTTGACCAGGAACGCCGGTTCCGGCACGAGACCGGTAAGAAGCCGCTCCGGGTACGCCGTGATGAAGATCACCGGGATGGTGACACTCTCGAGAATCTCGTTCACCGCGTCCAGGCCTGAACTCCCGTCCGCCAGCTTGAGATCTGCGAGGATCAGCCCGGGCTTCGTATCCTTGATCGCGCGCAGGGCCTCGCCGTGGGTGCGGGCGACGTCGATCACCGTATGACCTAGCCCCTTCACGATCGATTCGAGGTCCATACCGATCACCGGCTCGTCTTCGATGATGAGGACATCGCTCGCCAGTTGCGCGGCTATCTCCTCTCCGGCGCGATCCAGCGACTGCGCGACCTCCTCGTGGGGGCATTCGAGCGCATTGGCGATCTGATCGAGCGTGAATTCTTCGACGGCGTGCAGCAGGAACGTGACGCGAGAATGCGGCGTGAGAGCGTCCAGGTTCCGGGCGCTCGCTCGCTCTCCAGGCAAAGGGAACGAAGTGCTTGTTTGACGATTAACAGCTAGAGACTTCCAAATCCGCAGGAATGCTCGATAGAGGGAGACTCGGGGCGGCAACGTGGGATCGATGATCTCCGGATCGGCGACGAGGGCCTGGAGCGTCGCTGCAGCATAGGCATCGCCGCTGGCCTGATCTCCCATTACTGCGCGGGCGAACCGGCGCAAGTAGGGGAGTTCCGGAGCAAGATCTTGAAAAAGCGGCATC
>CAIUCF010000393.1 GCA_903897565.1 uncultured Rhodospirillales bacterium
GAGGTCAGTCTGATCTAGCAACTGAACACTCTGGGCGGGTCGCGCGCACGACGCCAATGTCGGGCCGCGATCCGCCCGCGGCGTCTCGGCGCCTCAGGGCCGCGCGGAAGCAGCCTTCCCCAGTCGCAACGCGATCGCCAGCGCGGCACCGAGTAGCGCCCCGACGAAGCCGGCGACGCCGTCCCAGCCAAAACCTTCCCATAGCCGCCCGCCGAGCCAGCCGGCCGTGCTGGAGCCGACGTAATAGGCCAGCAAGTACAGCGACGACGCCTGCGCCTTGGCGCCATCGGCGCGGGCGCCCACCCAGCTGCTGGCGATGGTATGGGCGGAAAAGAACCCGGCGCTGAGCAGGGCGAGGCCCAGGATCACCGGGAGCAAGGGCTGGACGACGGTAATCGCTAGCCCGGCGACCATCATGAAGATTGCGGCGGCGAGCACCGGCGCATGCCCGATACGGCCGCTGAGCGCGCCGAACCAGGGCGGAGCCGGGATGCCGATGACATAGACCAGGAAGATGGCACCGACCGCACTCTGGCTCAGCAGGTAGGGCGGCGCCGCCAGACGATAACTGATGTAGTTGAACACAGTGACGAAACTGCCCATCAGCAGGAAGCCGACGAGACACAGCATGCGGATCACCGGGTCGGCGGCATGACGGCGAATTCCGGCGACGAGCCGGCCGAGATCAATGCCCTTGCTCGACGGGAAATGCCGCGACGGCGGCAGCATGCGTACGAAGACCACGGCGGCGAGCAGCCCGAGCAGGGCCATCACCGCCATCGCGATGCGCCAGCTTCCCGATACATCCATTAGAACACCGGTCAACAGCCGGCCGATCATGCCGCCGATCGCAGTGCCGCCGACATAGAGCCCGATGGTGCCGCCGAGATCACGCGGCTCGATCTCTTCCGAGAGATAGGCGATCGCCACCGCCGGCACGCTGGCGAGCGCGAGGCCCTCGATCGTGCGGGCGATCAGCACATCGCGCCAGCTCGGCGCCAGCGCCGTGACCAGGCACAGCCCGGCGGCGGCGAACAGCGACACCGTCATCGGTCCCTTGCGGCCATAGACTTCCGAGACCGCACCGGCGAGCGGCATCGAGACCGCGAGCAGGGCGGTCGTCACCGAAACGGCGAGACTGCTGCTCGCTGCGCCGATGCCGAAATAGGCGGCGAAGGCCGGCATCATCGGCTGCACGCAATAGAGCATGGCGAAGGTGGTGAAGCCGGCGGCGAACAGCGCCACGCCGGCGCGGCGATAGGCCGAGGTGCCGCGGGCGATGCGATCGGGCACAGGCAATGGCGACGGCGCCGCCTCAATCGCCTCCGCCACCCATTGCGTCATCTCGCCCCGCTCCGTCAGCCCTCGTCCGGTCGGCGATCAATACGCCGATTCGCCGCGCTGCCCCATCGCCGGGCTCGCGCGGGAGCTATGCGGAACGGTGAGTCGTCAGAATTGCCGCTCGATCTCCAGGCGCCAGCGGACGACGCCGTCGGGGCTGGCATGGGTCAGCCCCGCCAAGGTACCGACTTCATATTTGAGCCGGCCGATCGATCCGAGGGCGACGCTGCCGAGCAGCACCGGGCCGGCCAGCAACTGCTGCTGCTCGAAACCCGGCATCCGATCGATCTGGCCGGCGTCACCATAGATCTCGACCGCCGGCGAGGCGTATTGGCTGAGATTCCAGCGACTCTGCCAGGCGTATTGCAGGTCGGTGCCCTGGGCGTCCTTGTTGGGGCCGACCTCGTTGCCGAACAACACGTTGAGGGTATGGGTGGTATGGCCGATATCCTTCTGGATGAGCGGGCCCCACAGGGCGCTATCGGCTGTCTTGTCGAGAGTCGCGATACCGTATTCGGCATAGAAGCCGAGATCGGCCCAGTATTCGCCGGGCTCGGTGAAGCGGATGGTGTTCTCCCAGACGACGCTGTCGACCTTGGTGTGCTGTCCCGGCCCCGGCTCGCGGCTCATGCCGAGCTCAAGTTCCGGGTGCCACCACGAATTCACGCCGTAGCCGATCTCGGCCGTATAGGAGCGGGCGCCATCCTTCGGCTTGTCGGTGTCGACGATGGCGGCGCCGTTATGCTCGATCTCGATCTCGCCCTGGTCGATGTCGTCGGGCGAGCGAATATGATAATCCGCCCGCGCCGCGAGCGGCGCCAGCAAGAGGACGGCGCAGACGGCGGGAGCGAGAGACTTGGCAAAACGGGAAAAGATGCGAGCGGGAGACATGACGCTTTCCGGTGGGAGCTGCTATTTCGCGATCAGGATACCTTTTGCGGTGTCCTCGTGGAAATCGCCGAAGAAGTGATAGGTGCCGGCGTCGAGCGGACCGAGGAAGACCTTGATGCTGCTGCCCGGCGCGACGAGCTTCTCGCGGTCGAGATCGCTGCTCTCGAACTCTTCGGGCGTCTTGTCGGCATTGGTGACGATGATGTGGAACTTCTTGCCCACGGGAACTTGGAGCGATTCCGGCGTGAACTTGTGATCCTTGATCGTCAGCTGCAGCGGCTCATCGGCCTTGGCGGCGACGGGGCTCAGGATCAGGGTAGCCGCGAGCGCGGCCGCAATGTGATAGCGGAACATGATGGATCGGGTCCTTGCAGTTTTGGAGACAGGTTTCAGGCGGCGCGGCGTGCGCCGTTGGGCTGGGTTTGGCGGCGGTCGTTGGCCTGCGCCTGGGAAATCAGGCGCATCGAGACCACCAGGAAGGCGAGGGTGGTGACATAGGCGGCGAGCTGGATGCCGCAGGGCCGGTCGGAATAGCCGACCAGGGCATGGAGGGCGCGGCCGACCATGGAGTTCTCGGCCAGCAGGCTCGAACTGTTCCAGATATGCTGGCCCCAGCTCGGCAGGATATCGACCCCGGCCAGCACGGCAGCCGCCTGCCCGGCCATGCCGGCGGCGAGCAGGGCGATCAGCCCGTTGGTCAGGGCAAAGAAGCGCCGGGCGGGAATCGCGAGCAGGCCGCGATAGAGCAGATAGGAGACTGCGCCGCCGCCGACGACACCGAGCACGCCGCCGGCCAGCATGGCCAGCCAGCCTTCGTTGCTGGAGGCGGCGATACCGTAAAGGAACAGCACGACTTCCGAACCCTCGCGCAACACGGCGACCGCGACGACGATTGCCAGTACCAAGAGCGAGCGCTCGCCATTCTTGACCGCGAGGCCGGCGGCCTGCATCGAC
>CAIUCF010000394.1 GCA_903897565.1 uncultured Rhodospirillales bacterium
CAACGATCTCGACCGCCGCCTGCAACACGAAGCCTCGCCCGGGTTCGATCCGGCGCACTAAGTATCGAGGCGCGGCCGGTCCCCCAACCGGCCGCTGCTGCGCCCCTATTTCGGGACCCCTCCTATTCCGGGGACACTATATCTAATTGCCCTATTACGGGGACACTATATTTAATTGACGACGCTGCGCGATGGCGCGATCTTCATCCCATGGCCAGACTCGCCCGCATCGTCGTCCCCCATGTGCCACATCACGTGACCCAGCGCGGCAACCGCCGCCAGCCCGTGTTCTTCGCCGACGACGATTATCAGGCATATCTCGCCCTGCTGGCCGAGCATACGCGGCGCGCCGGTGTGGCCGTCTGGGCCTGGTGCCTGATGCCCAACCATGTCCATCTGCTGCTGCTCCCGGGATCGGAGGAGGGGTTGCGCGACGCCCTGGCGGAGGCTCATCGGCGCTACTCCCGCCACGTCAATCTCCGCGAAGGTTGGCGCGGCTATCTCTGGCAGGGCCGCTTCGCCTCCTGCCCGACGGACCCGACCCATACCCTCGCGGCGGCGCGCTATATCGAGCTCAACCCGGTGCGGGCAAAGCTCGTGGCGACGCCCCAGGACTGGCCGTGGTCGAGCGCCCGGGCGCATCTGAGCGGGGAGACCGATGGCATCACGGAGAGCGACGCGCTCGGCATCGTGCCTGCTGATTGGGCGGGGTTCCTTGATGGCGGTCTCGACGCCGAAACGCATGAGCAGATCCGCCGCGGCGAGCGCACCGGCCGACCGCTCGGCGATGACTCGTTCGTGGCTATCCTGGAAGCGGCGACAGGACGGGCGCTGGCGCGACAGAAACCGGGACCGAAGCCGCGAGGCGCGCGGACCGAAGGGTGAGATCAATATAGTGTCCCCGTGATTTCCGTGATTTTCCCCCGTGATTTCCCTGTCGGATCTTGTAGCCACAATCGGCCACAATAGTCACCTCGGGGGTCTGAAAGTCTGTCGGTTTACTGGCAGAAATACAGTTTTTCCAGTAGCTTGGTGTGAGCTCCCAGCACCATTCGCCGGTTCAGAAAAATCGAAAAAATTGTTCACGAAATGTTCCACGTGAAACGCTCTGTTTCACGGCACCGCCTTGAGCGCCGTCTCGCCTGCGCTTGACACCCCCCGGCCCGATCGCGTATCACCACCGCTCGCAGGAGAGTTCCTGCCCCGTATCGCTCTCCCCCAGGGGAGGCCCCGCCAGTCCGCGAGTGTCGCGCACTGGCGCTTTTTGTTTTGTGCCTGACGCTTTCAAGGAGAGGTTCCGCACCCGATGTTCGACAGTCTGACCAACCGGCTCGGTGACGTCTTCGACCGCCTGCGCAAGCGTGGCGCGCTGTCGGAGGCCGACGTCACGGCGGCATTGCGGGAAGTGCGGATCGCGCTGCTCGAGGCCGATGTCGCGCTGCCGGTGGTCAAGGACTTCATCAACGCGGTGCGCGAGAAGGCAGTCGGCCAGGACGTCATCCGCTCGGTCAGCCCGGGCCAGATGGTCGTCAAGATCGTCCATGACCATCTCGTCGAGGTGCTGGGCTCGGACGCCACCGACCTGTCGCTGCAGGCGGTGCCGCCGGTCGTCTACCTGATGGTGGGCTTGCAGGGCTCCGGCAAGACTACGACCACGGCCAAGATCGCGCTGCGCTTCAAGAACCGCGAGAAACGCAAGGTCATGATGGCCTCGCTCGACGTCAATCGCCCGGCGGCGCAGGAACAGCTGCAGATCCTCGGCAAGCAGATCGAGGTCGAAACCCTGCCGATCGTCAAGGGCGAGGCGCCGCTGGCGATCACCCAGCGCGCGCTCAATGCCGGCAGCTTGGGCGGCTTCGACGTGCTGCTGCTCGATACCGCCGGCCGCCTCCACATCGACGAAGGCCTGATGTTCGAGGTCGCCGCCGTGCGCGATCTCGCCAAGCCGCACGAGACCCTGCTGGTCGCCGACGCCATGACCGGCCAGGACGCGATCAACGTCGCCAAGAGCTTCAACGACCGCATCGGCATCACCGGCATCGTCTTGACCCGGGTCGACGGCGATTCCCGTGGCGGCGCGGCGCTGTCGATGCGCGCGGTCACCGGCAAGCCGATCAAGCTGCTCGGCATGGGCGAAAAGCTCGACGCGCTCGAGACCTTCCATCCCGACCGCATCGCCGGCCGCATCCTCGGCATGGGCGATGTCGTCTCCCTGGTCGAGAAGGCGGCGGAGACGGTCGATCAGGCCGAGGCTGAAAAGCTCGCGGCCAAGATGCAGAAGGGCGATTTCGACCTCGACGACATGGCCATGCAGCTGCGCCAGCTCCGCAAGATGGGCGGCCTCAGCGGCGTGATGGGCATGCTGCCGCGCATCGGCAAGATCAAGAAGCAGCTCAACGAGGCCAATATCGACGACCGCATCATCAAGCGTCAGGAGGCGATCATCTCCTCCATGACCAAGGCGGAGCGCAAGAACCCCAAGCT
Organism: uncultured Rhodospirillales bacterium; assembly: GCA_903897565.1. Classification (GTDB taxonomy): domain Bacteria; phylum Pseudomonadota; class Alphaproteobacteria; order ATCC43930; family CGMCC-115725; genus CAIXXC01. The sequence continues at coordinate 2,485 of CAIUCF010000394.1, forward strand.
CATGAACGCCTCGCGCCGCCGCCGCATCGCGGTCGGCTCGGGCACCTCGGTCCAGGACGTGAACAAGCTTCTCAAGCAGCACCAGGATATGGCGGCGATGATGAAGCACATGCAGAAGGTCGGGAAAAAGGGATTGATGCGCGGTGGCCTCGGCGGAATGTTCTCCGGCATGGGCAACCCGTTTCAGCGTTAGAATTTATCGGATCAACCAAAGGAAACCTAAATGTCATTGAAGATTCGTCTGTCCCGCGGCGGCGCCAAGAAGCGGCCGTTCTACAGCATCGTCATCTCCGACGCGCGCAGCCCGCGCGACGGCCGCTTCATCGAGCGGGTCGGCACCTACAACCCGATGGTCGAGAAGGATCATCCGGAGCGTCTGACTCTGAAGGCCGAGCGGATCACGCATTGGCTCTCCGTCGGCGCGCAGCCGACCGACCGCGTTGCCCGCTTCCTCGGCGATGCCGACCTGATCGCCAAGCCGGAGCGTCGCGACACGCCGAAGCAGTCGGCGCCGGGCCAGAAGGCCATCGAGCGCGCCAAGGAGCGTGCCGCCAAGGTCGCGGTCGAAGCCTAAGCGAAGCCCGTCAGGTCCGAGCCTCCCGACATGACCGCGAACCCGCAGTCGAAAAAGCTCTGCGTCGGCATCGTCACCGGACCCCATGGGATCCGCGGCGCCGTCCGTCTCAAGAGCTTCACGGCCGAGCCTTCCGATATCGGTGCCTATGGCCCGCTGTCGGATGAGGCGGGGACGCGCCGCTATACCTTGCGCATCACCGGTGCGGTCAAGGGGGCGATCATCGCCGAGCTCTCGGGCGTCGGCGATCGCAACGCCGCCGAGGCGCTGAAGGGGCTGCAACTCTTCGTCGACCGGGACCAGCTCCCGCCGGCCGAGGAGGAGGAGTTCTATCACGCCGATCTGATCGGGTTGCGGGCCGAACTCGCCAATGGCGAGCTGTTGGGTACGGTCACGGCGCTGCATGATTTCGGCGCCGGTCAGTCGCTGGAAATCGCCACGGGCGGTCGCGAGACCATCCTGGTGCCGTTCACCAAGGCGGCTGTTCCGGTCATCGAGGTGGCGGCCGGGCGTCTGGTGATCGATCCGCCGGCAGGGTTGCTGGAAAAGCCGGAGCCGCCGCCGTCGCGCGACGCTCAGGAACAGGCCCTGGCGGAGCTCGACCAATGACATGGACCGTGACCATCCTGACCCTCTTCCCCGAGATGCTGCCGGGCCCGCTCGGCCAGTCGCTCGCGGGCAAGGCGTTGAAGGACGGTATCTGGACTTGCGAGACGGTCGATATCCGCGACTTTGCGCAGGACCGTCATCGTACGGTCGATGATTCCGGTTTCGGCGGCGGCCCGGGCATGGTGATGCGTCCGGACGTGCTCGATGCGGCGCTTGCGGCGCAGGTCGGCAAGCCGGGCCGGCGCATCTATCTGAGTCCCCGGGGACGGGTGCTCGGTCAGGCGCTGGTGCGGGAACTGGCGAGCGAGCCCGGCGTGGTTCTGCTGTGCGGTCGCTTCGAAGGCATCGACCAGCGGGTGATCGATGCCTGGGATCTCGAGGAAGTGAGCCTCGGCGATTTCGTGCTGTCCGGCGGCGAGCCGGCGGCGATCGCCGTGCTCGATGCCGTGATCAGGCTCTTGCCTGGGGTCCTGGGTGCGCCCGCGACCCTCGAGGAAGAGAGCTTCGAGGCCGGTTTGTTGGAATACCCCCATTACACTCGTCCGCAAGAGTGGCAGGGGCGGGTGGTGCCGGAGGTGTTGTTGTCCGGTCATCACCAGAAGATCAGGGCCTGGCGGCGGGCCGAAGCGGAAGCCGTCACCAAGGCGCGGCGCCCTGACCTATGGTCCCGGTATCGGGATCGTCAGGGCTCGCGCGAAACCATCACAAGAACCGTGCCCGGCGAAGGCGCCGGCACGCATGCAGAAGAGGTGCAGAAGTGAATATCGTGCAACAGCTCGAAGCCGAGCAGATTGAAAAGTTGTTGGCCGAGCGCGGCGTTCCCGATTTCCGCCCCGGCGACACCATCAAGGTCAGCGTCAAGGTCGTCGAAGGCGATCGCGAGCGTATC
>CAIUCF010000395.1 GCA_903897565.1 uncultured Rhodospirillales bacterium
CGACCTCGCGGGCGATCGCCACGATGGAGCGATCGCCGCCATCCATCGTCACGGCATCGAGTAGAGACAGCGCCTTACCGATCAGCCCGAGGTTCGGCAGCGTTCTGCGCGCGGGTCCATCGTCCATTTTATCACTATACAGGAAATATATGCGGCGCGCCATTTGACCGATTTTTCCACGAGATCTAAATCCTCGACAACGCGCCAGCTGGCGTGAACGGACTCATGGGAGGGACAATGGCTACCGATCATGCCGCTTTGGCGCTGCGCCTGCGCGAGGCCTATCGCGGCGGTGCCGTGGCGCCGCTACGAGACGGGCTCGAGCCGACCGATATCGAGGGCGCATACGCCGTGCAGGCGTTGAATACCGCGTTCTGGGTCGCCGGCGGCCGCCGGATCACCGGACGCAAGGTGGGGCTGACCGCGAAGGCCGTACAGGTCCAGCTCGGCGTCGACCAGCCCGATTTCGGGGTGCTCTTTGCCGACATGGCGATCGCCGATGGCGGGAGCCTACGGGCGTCGCAGGTCCTTCAGGCGAAAGCGGAGGCCGAGGTGGCGCTCGTCATGGCGCACGACGTTCAGGATCCAGAGATCACGCGACATGATTTTGCGGCAGCCGTCGCTTACGCGCTGCCGGCGATCGAGATCGTCGACAGCCGCATCGCCGACTGGAAGATTACTTTCGCCGACACCGTCGCCGACAACGGCTCATCCGCTTTCTATGTGCTCGGCACCGATCCCAAGTTGCTCGCCGGACTCGATCTCTGGACCTGCGGCATGGCGCTCGAGATCAACGATGTCGTGCAGTCGCTCGGCGCCGGCGTCGCCTGCCTCGGCCACCCGCTCAACGCCGCGACCTGGCTGGCGCAAACACTGGCCGCCCGGGGCCAAGGCCTGCGTGCCGGGGACGTCATCCTGACCGGCGCGCTCGGGCCCATGGTTCCGATCAAGCCAGGCGATCGCGTGCGCGCGACCATCGGCGGCCTCGGCAGCTGCAGCTTCGACTTTCTGGAGGATCGGACATGAGTGACAAGACCAAGGTCGCGATCATCGGCTCGGGCAATATCGGCACCGACCTGATGATCAAGGTGATGCGGCTCAGCAAGGTTCTGGAGATGGGTGCTTTCGTCGGCATCGATCCGGAATCCGACGGCCTCAAGCGCGCTGCCCGAATGGGCGTGGCGATCACCGCCGGCGGTATCGACGGGCTGGTGGCGATGCCGGAGTTCAAGGACATCGGCATCGTGTTCGACGCCACCTCCGCCGGGGCGCACAAGCACCACAACGACGTCCTGCAGAAGCACGGCAAGCGGGTGATCGACCTCACGCCGGCAGCGATCGGGCCCTATACGATCCCGCCCGTCAACGGCGAAGCCAATCTCGACGCCGTGAACGTGAATATGGTGACCTGCGGCGGCCAGGCGACGATCCCGATCGTCGCCGCCATCAACCGCGTGACGGCGGTGCATTACGGCGAGATCGTCGCCTCGATTTCCTCGAAATCGGCCGGCCCAGGCACGCGCGCCAATATCGACGAGTTCACCGAGACCACCTCGCAGGCGATCATGAGCGTCGGCGGCGCCCGGCGCGGCAAGGCGATCATCGTCCTCAATCCGGCGGAGCCGCCGCTGATCATGCGCGATACGGTCTATTGCCTGACCGACAATGCCGACCAGGCGGCGATCGCCGCCTCGGTCGAGGAAATGGTCGCCGAGGTACAGAAATACGTCCCCGGCTATCGCCTCAAACAGGCGGTACAGTTCGAGCGGATCGGCAACAACCGGCCGCTGCGGATTCCCGAGATGAACGAAGAATTCGTCGGCCTCAAGGTCTCGGTGTTCCTCGAAGTCGAGGGCGCCGCGCATTATCTGCCGGCCTATGCCGGCAATCTCGACATCATGACCTCGGCGGCGTTGAAGACCGCCGAGAAGATCGCGCTGCGGATGCGCGGGAGGGCTGCGGCATGACTTTCGATCCCAAGACCACCAAGCTCTACATCCAGGACGTCACCCTGCGCGACGGCATGCACGCCATCCGCCACCAGTACGGGCTGGATCACGTCAAAGCGATCGCCAAGGTGCTCGACGAGGCCAAGGTCGACGCCATCGAGGTCGCCCATGGCGACGGGCTGTCCGGCTCCTCGTTCAATTACGGCTTCGGCGCCCATACCGATTGGGACTGGATCGGCGCAGTCGCCGAGGTGCTGGAACACAGCATCCTCACGACCTTGCTGCTGCCGGGCATCGGCACCGTCCACGACCTGAAGCACGCCTACGAGATGGGGGTGCGCTCGGTCCGTGTGGCCACCCATTGCACCGAGGCTGACGTCTCGAAGCAGCATATCGAATACGCCCGCGGTCTCGGCATGGATGTTTCGGGCTTCCTCATGATGAGCCACATGAATCCGCCGGAGAAACTGGCCCAGCAGGCCAAGCTGATGGAGAGCTACGGCGCCCACTGCGTCTATGTCACCGATAGCGGCGGCGCCATGACAATGGACGACGTGGCAGCCCGGTTGCAGGCGTATGATCGGGTGCTGAAGCCGGAGACCCAGCGCGGTATTCATGCCCATCACAACCTGTCACTCGGCGTCGCCAATTCGATCGCCGCGGTGCAGAACGGTGCGATTCGGGTCGACGCCTCGCTCGCCGGCATGGGGGCGGGGGCCGGCAACGCCCCGCTCGAGGTGTTCATTGCTGCAGCGGCCGTCTATGGCTGGGAACACGGCACCGACCTCTTCAAGCTGATGGACGCCGCCGAGGATTTGGTTCGGCCGCTGCAGGATCGCCCGGTTCGCGTCGATCGCGAGACGCTCAGCCTCGGTTATGCCGGCGTCTACTCGAGCTTCCTGCGCCACGCCGAGAAGGCGGCCCAGGATTTCGGCCTGGATACGCGGACGATCCTGCTCGAGCTTGGCCGCCGCAAGATGGTCGGTGGCCAGGAGGACATGATCACCGACGTCGCGCTCGAGCTGGTCGCCGCAGCCAAGCGCTAACGGGAACGGCTCCTGGCGGAGCCGGGGATTTCTCCTCCTCCGCCAGGCCCGGTTCGTGGTATTCCGGTGCTTCGGGTTTCAGAGGCACCTTATGGCACTTTCCGACTTGGTCGCTCGGCTGAAGGATCCTCGTCTCGAGGAGTTCGTCGCATGCTGGGATGCCGCTCGCGGCACCGCACCGGTGCCGCGCTGGCGTGACATTGACCCGACCTGCATGAAGCGTGTCCTCGCCAATATCTGGGCGTGGCAGTACGAAGCCGAGACCGATACCTGGACGGGAAAGCTGGCGGGCGAGGAGATCATTTTCGTGCTGGGGCGGGGGTTCCGCGGCGCGAAAGCCCACGAATATTTCGAAGGTCGCCAACGCGACCTGATCCTGGCGCGGCATCGCCGGATCATCCAGGACAACGTCGCGATGGTGAACACCGGACGTGTTTTCTGGCACGCCGGATCTTTCGCGATCGGGCAACGAGTCGCCCTCCCGGTTGCGACACGGTCGGAAGCCGCTGACACGGTTCTCGGGGTAACCTTCTACCGGTTCGCGTCACCCGTTACGCACGAGATCAGGGCCGATGCCGCCGATGAAGAAGCGGAGTTCATTACCCTCGAGAAGTAGAGCGGGAGCTCGGTACCTGCCGGCATTCCTAAAAAACAGAAAATTGTCGGGCTCTTGAAAATCTACCATGGCGTGATTGAGAAACCCGTTCCATTCCATTAATCTTAATGTAGATTCTTGGGCTGCTGGTCGCTCGATCGGAGCCGCCGTCGCGGTGTGGTTCAGGTCCGGCGGCGATGCATAGAAATCGCGGATGTAGCGGGGAGTAATGATGTCGGCTGATCATGCCTTAACCGACCAAGACGTCCCCGGCGTTGCCGGGCGGTCGACCCTGCCAGCGGCGGTTGTGCCGCGTTGACGCGCCGCCGCGGTCTCGACCATTTATTGCCATCCACGTTCGAAGAGCGCGGCGCGACCGTTCCGTTTACCACGCCGGCGCTGTCGATGGCACGGGTTCGCAAGGATTGGCGTGATCGCCTCGAAATCGTCATCGGCCAGTTCTCCGGGGGACCCGGCGCCTATGTCATTCCCTGGGCTACCGTCACAGAGATCATCTCGCTGACCTCCCACGACGTGCTGCTCCATGAAAAAGTCCTGGAACGTCAGGCGCTTGATCCCCATGCCGTGCGAATGGCCGCATTGGAAGTCGCCCGCAGCGGGCTGGCGGGGCCGGATGTCGTCGCGGGAGCCGCCAAGGCGCTGGCCGATGACGAGGAAGCCAAGGCGCTGAACCAGGTCGTCCTCATCATCAAGGTGATCGAAGAAGCGGAACCCAAGCATGCGCGCAATCTCATGCGCGATATTCGAACCCCCGAAGGACAGGACCGTGTCCGCGAGGTCTTCTTCTCGATCGGCGATCGACTCAATCTCGATGCCAAGGCGTTCGATCAGAGACTCTCCGATCTCGGCATCGCCACCTATCCGGTCGGGACAGTATGGAGCCCGTTCGACGGCCGGCTGCGCCGTCTGGTGCGTCGTCTCGGAGAATTCGCCACCTCTGTCGGCAACTGGGGTCTGGAACATCTGGGCGAGGGCGCGGAACAGGCCGCCTTTACCGCCGAGGTCTCGGCCCATTCGCTGAAGATCGCACGCGAGGCGCTGCAACGCTTCGATGCGGTGGTCGGCAGCCCCCGCCAGATCGTCGCTGACTGGGAAGCCCGGGCCTCCGCGGTGCGGCGGTTGGTGATGCGACTGGCATGGCTCGTCGATGGCTGGCAACCGCTGATCGAAACCTGGTTCGCCGCCACGGAGGATGACATGCGGATCGATGCGCTCGATTATATCGTGCCTCGGCTACCGTTCATTCCGGTGAAGGAACTCGAGCCGGATCCGGCGGCAAACAGCACCAATCCGCTGTTCGGCAAGGCCGGCCGATGGGTCAAGATCAACCAGGATTGGAAGACCGGGGAACCGGACCCGATCCTGGTCCGACGCCTCGAAGCCCTCAGGGCGAGGGAGCTGTGAACATGGCGACGGAAGAGCTTCCGCACGGTCTGGATCTGCTGCCCTGGTTGCGTGACCGGCTGACGACGCTGTCCGACGCAAAATTCGTCGCTGTCATGGAAAATCTCGGCGTCATCAGCGAACTGCCGGCGGTCGAGGGCTTGATCCACGAGGCGCGGCCGCGTCTGCGGGTCTTGCGACCGCAGCGACCGCGATCGCTGAAACGGCCGCTGTGCCTGCCGCTCGAAGACCTGCTCGCTGTCATGCCGGCCGGTGCGCCCGGCCTTGCCGTCGTCGATCGCGGCGTCGTCGACCCGCTCTGGCGCCACATCGAAAGTCACGAGCGAGCGGCGTTGACGCCGCTGAAGACGGAATTTCGCCGAACCCCTGCCAACCGGCCGCAACAGGTTCTCGATATCGGCGAGAGGCTCTGGCAGTTCGCCGCGAAGGTGCTCGACGCGGCGCCGGTTCCCGGAATTCCCGAGGAGCGCTCGGTGCTCCTGCGTGACATCATGGTGGTCGCGAGCGCCATCGAGGCGTTCAAGCGGGCGGTGCCCCGCAAGCCGATCGCGACGCTCGGCGATTACGAGACGGCCTGGATCAGCGATCAGCTCCACAGCTTTGCCGAACGCGGTTTACCGAAGCGCGGATTTCTGCTGGTCGTCGCGGCGCGGTTGGAGTCGCCGGCGCAATTGCTGGCCTGGCTGCGCGAGCGCGGCGAGACGGTGCCGCCTGTCGTCGAGCAATTCGTCATCGGCAGGC
>CAIUCF010000396.1 GCA_903897565.1 uncultured Rhodospirillales bacterium
AGCGGCGGCCGAGACGCTTGGCGACGGCGCCCGTCGTGCCGGTGCCGAAGAAGGGATCGAGCACGATGTCGCCCGGCCGGGTGCCGGCGATCATGACGCGGTGGAGCAGCGCCTCCGGCTTCTGCGTCGGGTGCGATTTATGGCCGTCGGTCTTGAGCCGCTCCGGCCCGCCGCAGATCGGAATCAGCCAGTCGCTGCGCATCTGCAGATCGTCGTTCAGCGACTTCAGGGAGTCATAATTGAAGGTATAGCGCGAGGACTGGTCGCGGGCGCACCAGATCATGGTCTCATGCGCATTGGTGAACCGTCGCCCACGGAAATTCGGCATCGGGTTGGTCTTGCGCCAGACGATGTCGTTGAGGATCCAGAAGCCCAGATCCTGGAGGATCGAGCCGACGCGGAAGATATTGTGATAGGAGCCGATCACCCAGAAGGTGCCGTCCGGCTTCAGGACGTGGCGGACGGCGTTGCACCACTCGCGGGTGAATTTGTCGTAGGTCGCGAAATCGGCGAACTTATCCCAGGCCTCGTCGACGCCATCGACCCGCGAATTATTGGGTCGGGTCAGATCGTGGCCGAGCTGAAGATTATACGGCGGATCGGCGAACACCATGTCGACGCTGCCGGCCGGCAGGCTGTTCATGATGGCGACACAATCGCCGATATGGATTCGATCAGGCATGCTGGGCGTCGAGGACTTCATCGTCGCCAACACGACATAAGCCGATTCGCGCGTCAACAGGGGCCGAGTCGCCGCGGGTAAGATTTCGAATCAACGGCTTGTGAGTGAGTCTTTCGAGTCACACTTGGCTAGGATCAACGGCAAAAATTGCCCGCACCGGGGCAAAACTGCGGCGATGATGCCGGGTCGCGCCGAGGCGCAGCAGCGCCGCCAGATGCTCGGCCGTGCCATAACCTGCGTTGCGATCCCAGCCATAGCCCGGGTAGCGCGCGGCGAGCAGCAGCATCGCCCGGTCCCGCACCACCTTGGCGATCACCGAAGCCGCGGCGATCGACAGCGACAGCTGATCACCCTTGACCAGGGTTTCCGCCGGATAGCCCAAGCCTTTCGGCGCCCGATTGCCGTCGATCAGCGCGGCATCGGGGGCTGCCGGCAGCACGGCCAGCGCCCGGCGCATCGCCAGCATGCTCGCCTGCAGGATATTGATGCCGTCGATCTCCGCGACGCTGGCAGCACCGACGCCGATCATTGCGCAACCCTGCAGGACCACGGCGAACTGCTCGCGCCGCTGCGGGGTCAGACGCTTGGAATCGTCGAGGCCGGCGAGCGCACGCGGCAGGTTCCGCGGGTCGAGGATCACCGCGGCGGCGACCACCGGCCCGCAGAGCGGCCCGCGGCCGACCTCGTCGACGCCGGCGACGCGGCCGCCGAGACGATGCTCGTGGCTGAGGTCAGGCATCGCGTGCGCCGACGTTCGATGATACGTTGCGGCGGCCACGGCGACCGACCCCTCGCCGCGCCGCCGTCTCGCCGGAGCCCACCATGATCGACACCTTGGTCCCCCTCGCCATTCTCGCCTTCGTCGTCATCATGCTGGTCGCCGCCGGCGTCAAGACCGTGCCGCAGGGCTCGAGCTGGACCGTCGAGCGCTTCGGCAAGTACCACGCGCTGCTGCAGCCGGGACTGAGCTTCATCGTTCCGTTCATCGACCAGATCGGCCGCAAGATCAACATGCAGGAGACGGTGCTGGCGATCCCGCCGCAGCGGGTCATCACCAAGGACAACGCCTCGGTCGAGGTCGACGGCATCGTGTTCTACGTCATTCTCGACGCGATCAAGGCCGCCTATGCCGTGCAGAACCTGCAGGCGCTGATCATCAACATGGCGATGACCAATATCCGCACCGCGATCGGATCCATGGACCTCGACGAGACCCTGTCCAACCGCGAGCGCATCAATTCCGAGCTGTTGCGGGTGCTCGATCTCGCCACCGAGACCTGGGGCACCAAGGTCACCCGCGTCGAGCTCAAGGACGTCACCCCGCCCGCCGACGTCGTCTCGTCGATGGCCAAGCAGCTCGCCGCCGATCGCGAGGCCCGCGCCGTGATCCTGCAGGCCGACGGCGTCCGCAAGGCCCAGGTGCTGCGCGCCGAGGGCGAGAAGCAGTCGATGATCCTGGCCGCCGAAGGCCGACTCGAAGCGGCGCAGCGCGACGCCGAAGCCCGCGAACGCCTCGCCCAGGCCGAGGCCGAGGCGACCCGCGCCGTCAGCGAGGCCGTCGCGAATGGCAGCGCTGCGGCGCTCAACTACTTCATCGCCCAGCGCTACACCGACGCCCTGCTCAAGCTCGGCGGCGGCACCAACACCAAGCTGATCATGATCCCGCTCGAAGCCGCCGGCATCGCCGGCTCGATCGCGGGCATCGCCGAGCTGGTCAAGGAGGCCAATCTCGGCGGCGGCACGGCCGCCCCGGCGGCGATCGCGACGCCGCGCAAGAGCGTGCCGCCGGTCAATCTCGACTTTCCGAACATGAGCTGACGCCATGCAAACCACCGGCTGGATGCTCGCCGGCACCGCCTTCGTCATCATCGAAGCCTTGGCGCCCGGCTATTTCCTGATTTTCCCCGGCTTCGGCTGCTTCGTCGCCGCACTGGTCTCGGTGCTGTTCCGGCTCGAATTGGCCGGCTCGATCACGGTCTTCGTGGTCGCGACGCTGATCCTGGTGACGATTGCCGCGGGTCCCTATCGGCGCTTGCTGCAGGGCCGCCGCCAAACCAACGTCAACAGCGCCGATCGTCTGGTCGGAACCACCGGAACGGTCGCGGAGACGATCGTCCATGGCAGCGGCAAGGTTCGGCTCGGCGATACCGTCTGGCTCGCGGCCGGACCGGATCTCGCCATCGGCACGGCGGTGCGGGTCGTGGCGATGGACGGCACGCGGGTCCAGGTCGATCGTGCCGATTGACGCCACGGGGGCGCCGCCCCCCGGTCTGTTGCGCAAACTCGGCCCCGGGCTCGTCACCGGAGCCGCCGATGACGATCCGAGCGGCATCGCGACCTATAGCCAGATCGGCGCGCAATTCGGCTTCGGTCTCGCCTGGACCATGCTGTTCAGCTTCCCGCTGATGGCGGTGATCCAGGAGGTCAGCGCCCGGATCGGCTGCGTCACCGGCGCCGGCATCGCCCAGAACCTGCGGCGCCATTATCCGCGCTGGGTGCTGCGCGGCGTGATTCTGCTGCTCCTGATCGCCAACATCATCAACCTCGGCGCCGATCTCGGAGCCATGGGCGCGGCCCTGCGGCTGCTCGTCGGTGGCCCGACCCTGGTCTACGCGGTGTTGTTCGGCGTGCTGTGCATCATGCTCGAGACCTTCGTGAGCTATGCCCGCTACGCCGCCGCGTTGAAATGGACGACCTTGTCGCTGTTTGCCTATGTCGTGGTCGTCTTCGCCGTCCACGTCCCCTGGGGCACCGCGCTCTACCACACCCTGGTGCCATCGCTGGTCTTCGATCGCGACCACGCCATGGCGATGGTCGCCGTGCTCGGCACCACGATCAGCCCCTATCTGTTCTTCTGGCAGGCGGGCCAGGAGGTCGAGGAGCAGCGCCGGCGCCAAGTCAAGGCGCTGTGCATCACCCCACGCAGCGCCGGCCCCGAACTCGCCCGGATCCGGACAGATACCATCATCGGCATGGGATTCTCCAACCTGGTCGCGATCTTCATCATCTTCGCGACTGCCGCAACCTTGAACGCTGCCGGCATTACCAACATCCAGACCTCGGCCGAGGCCGCGGAGGCCCTGCGACCGATCGCCGGGGTGTTCACCTTCGCCTTGTTCGCGCTCGGCATCATCGGCACCGGGATGCTGGCGGTACCGGTGCTGGCCGGTTCCGTGGCCTATGCGATCAGCGAGTGGTTCCGTTGGCCGGAGGGGCTCGACCGGCGGCCGCGCGAAGCCAAGGCGTTTTACGGCACCATCGCCGCTGCGACCCTGCTCGGCGCCGCGCTGAATTTCACGCCACTCGACCCGATCAAGGCGCTGTACTGGAGCGCCGTGGTCAATGGCGTGCTCGCGGCGCCCTTGATGATCGTGATGATGCTGATCGCGATGAACCCGCGGATCATGGGCCGCCTGACCTTGTCATGGCCGTTGGTCGTGCTCGGCTGGCTCGCGACCGCGACCATGGCCGTGGTCGCGATCGGCTTCTTCGTGATCTGACGCCTCAGACACCCTCGACGAAACGCGGCTCGATCTCGACGGGAAAGTTCACCGAGCGGGCGATGAAGCATTTCTCGTGGGCGTCGTGATGCAGCGCCTTGGCCTTGGCGAGATCGGCCTCGGGTGCCAGGGTGATCACCGGCTTCAGCAGCACCCGGGTGAACTGGCCGGCGCCGCTCGCCTCCTCGGCCATCCAGCCTTCGGCGGCATCGACATAATCCTGGACGATCACGCCATGGGCCGCGCAGAGGCCGAGATACCACAGCTGATGGCAGGACGAGAGCGAGGCGACCAGAAGATCCTCGGGGTTCCAGCGGGTGGAATCGCCGCGGAAAGCGGGATCCGACGAGCCGAGGATCGGCGGTTTGCCGGTCGCCAGGAGCTCGAGATTGCGGCTGTAGCCGCGCAAGGTAGATGTCCCGGTGCCCTGATTCCCAGTCCAGCGAACCGAGACCTGATAATGGTGCAGCTTGTCGGCCATCGATCGCCCTCCCGGGGATGAAGATTGCGCGCTGGATAGTACTCCCGTGCGGAGATCCTATCCAGAGGTCCCGGATCGTTTAAGCTGGTGCCACAGAGACCCAAGGGAGGCACCGTGACGGAGAGCAGGATCGAGGCCGTGCTGGCGCTGCGCAGCGCGGGATTTTCAGCTGTCGGCCGTGAGCGCATCGCGATGCTCGAAGCGATCGCGGCGACCGGGAGCATCACCGCGGCGGCACGCACTCTCGGCTACAGCTACAAGACGGTCTGGGATGCGGTCGCGGCAATCAACAATCTTCTATCCCGACCGGCCGTCACGACCCGGGCCGGCGGCGCCCGCGGCGGCAGCGCCGAGGTTACCGAGAATGGCCACCGCCTGATCCGCGATTTCCGCCGGCTCGAGAACCGACTGACCGCGCTCTCGGCGGCGCTGACCGCGGAAGATGACAATGATTTCGGCCAGAGCTGGTGGCGCGTCGGCCTCAGGACCAGCGCTCGCAACGTCTTTCGCTGCACGGTCACGGCGGTCGTCCTCGGCCCCGTCAACGTCGAGGTGGTGCTGTCGCTGGCCGAAGGCGCGGAGATCGTCGCCGTCATCACC
>CAIUCF010000397.1 GCA_903897565.1 uncultured Rhodospirillales bacterium
CACCATTGACCTCCTGGCCGCGTCGGACGGTGCCGACGAGCCGGCCGATCGCGCGGCCGTAGAAGCGTAGCGAGGTCATGTGGCGACGCCATGCCGCGCCTCGGCCACCGCGCACCGCGTCCCAGGCCATCCAATTGATGAAGAAGACGATATGGCGCGTCTCCTCGTACATCAGCGTGTCGAATATCTCGAACATGGCCTCGGGCAGGAACTCGTTCTGCCGGGCGAGCTTAAAGGCGCCGAAGCCGAGGAAGGAATCGAGGCATTCGCCGAAGCCGAAATCCTTGAACGCTGTTTCGATATCGGGATTCAGGCTTTCGAGCGGCTGTTCGACCGCGTTTAGGCCATAGCGCCGGATCATGACCCGCAGCAGCTCGGCGTGGCGGACCTCTTCGTCACCTTGGAGCGCGACCGCCTTGCGCACCAGGGGATCGGTGATCGTCGGGGTGAACGCCTGAACGATGGCGCCGGCCCGCTTTTCCGTATGCAGCACCTCTTGCCAGAACGGCACGGTCCGTAGCTTCGTCAGTTCGTCCTCGGTCAGGTCCGGCCAGGGTAGGGACTCGGGATCGTAGTCGGTGTAGGTCGCGAAGAACTGGTTGCAGAACAGATCGCGATGGGCGTCGGAGCCGATATCCATGGATGCCTCGCTGTGATGCTATTTCTTGAGAAAGCCGCGCGCGAGCCGCGCCAGCCGAGGGACGATTGTCGGGCGCAGCAGTCGGTGGTCGTAGCCCGCCATGCGCCGCTCATTTTCCTCGAGGCAGAGATCGATCAACTCGCCCGGGGAGAGCTCAACGCCGACGCTGCCGGAGCCCTGCATCGCGAAATTGGCGTCCTGCATGTCGCCTTCGGCGTCGAGGCCGCGGGCGATGCCGATGCGCTCCCAGACCAGGAAGGCCCAGACCGCCGCTTCTTTCAAACGGAAGAAAATTCGCCGCCGTACCGAGAGGTTGCAGCGGTACCAGGCGATCCAATTGGCGAAGAAGATGATATGCCGCGTCTCCTCCTGGATGACCGGCTCGAACGTCTCGACCAATTCCGCCGGGAAAAAACCGGACCGTCGCGCGGTCTCGAACAGGCCGAAGGCGAAGAAACTGTCGATGCATTCACTGTAGCCGGTCACCAGCCAGGCCCATTCCGGGTTGCGCGGCGGCGGATAGGCGGGCTCCGGCGCGAGCTTGATCCCGTAAGCCTCGACCAGTTTGGAGAGCACCACCTTGTGTCGCATCTCCTCGGCAGCGTCGAGGTCGAGGGCAGCACGCAGGACCGGGTCCCGCACTCCTTCGGCGAAGGTCTTGACCCGGATCGAGGCGCGGCCCTCGGTCTGGACGGCGATATCCCAGATCGGCAGGCCGGTGACGCGGGCGAGCACGTCGGGCGCCAGGGTCGGCCACTCGATCACCGCCGGCTTATAGGGATTGTGCGTATCGAGCAGCATCCGGCTGAACATCCGGAGATGGGCGGCGGAGCCGATCCGTAGAGGCGCCGGGTCCGCAGATTGCCAATGCCGCATAGCATGGTCGGCGGTGTCGATGGTGCTGTTGAGGACAGTGGTCATGAGTCTCCTCGACAAAATCTCGGTGTCCTGAAATTCCTGATCACGTGGCGCCCCGCGCCATGATTGCCGAGATGCGCCGGGCCATGGCGTCGGGGTCGGCGTCCCCCTCGAAGAACCCCGCGAACTCGCCCCTCGGGTCGAGCAGGAAAATCCCGGAGCTATGGTCGAAGTCGTAGCCGCCGTCGGCGGTCGAATGACGCAGGGCAGTGACCTGGAACTCCTTTTCGACCTTCGCTGTTTCCGAGGCGCTGCCCGACAAGCCCACGAGGTTCGGCAAGAAGCTGGCGTCGTAGTCCTTCATCACCGCCGGCGCGTCGCGATCGGGGTCGATGGTGATGAAGATCGGGACGATCTTGGCAGCTCCGCCTTTCAACGCCCCCAGGGCGACGGCGATGTTGTTTAGGGCCGTCGGGCAGGCGGCAGGGC
>CAIUCF010000398.1 GCA_903897565.1 uncultured Rhodospirillales bacterium
TAATACCAGTTCCGGCTGATTATAACCCATGTGCCCAGTCTCGTATCCCGATGGACATAATCGCCCACGGCTGATCGACGAGCTTGTTCCAGGCGTGGCAGCAATGGTCGACGATATCGTCGTAAGATTTGAAGATACGGTTTGAGAGCCAGTTTTCACGCATGAACTGCCAGATATTCTCGACGGGATTGAGTTCGGGCGATTTCGGCGGCAGGGGCACGATCGTGATGTTGTCGGGGATGTCGAGTTTGCCCGAGAGATGCCAGCCTGCCTGATCGACCAGCAGCACGGCCTGCGCATCCTCCGCCACGGCCTGAGATATCTCTTTCAAATGAAGCGACATCGCGGTCGTGGTGCATCGGGGCAGGACCAGAGCCGCGCCCTTGCCGGCGGCGGGGCAGATTGCTCCGAAGATATAGGCCGACCGGGTCCGCTGATCGCGCAGCGCCACAGGCCGCGTTCCGCGTCTCGCCCATCGCCGCGTGATCTTGTTCTTCTGGCCAATGCGGGCTTCGTCCTGCCACCAGATCTCTATGCGCTTGCTCTGCGCCGCGGCGGTAATTTCCGCCAGACGGGAAGGGAAGTTTTTTTAAATTCCTCAAGCACCTCCGGCTTTTGATCGTGATGACGCGGTCGGGCCGAGAGCTTGCGGTATTTCAACCTACGCAGGGTATAGCTGAGGGTCTGCACGCTGATCGAGATCCCGAAATTCTCGAAAACCCAGTGGGCTAGATCGACTAGACGCCAGCGCACAACCCCATGAAGGGCAGGCGTCGGACCCGTTTCGACAATCTCCAGAAGGGCCTGGAGCTGGGCCGGATTGAGAAGCGGCGGTTGGCCCGGCGCTTTGCGGTCAATCAACCCGTCGGGACCTCCGGCGTTGAATGCCAGAACCCAGTCGCGCACCGTCTGCAGCCCGACCCCGCCAATTTTCGCCGCCTCGCTCCGCGTGCCGCCATCGTAAATCACCGCCAGCGACAGCAGGCGACGGGTCTGGTCGGCATCCCTCGACGCCTTGGCAAAAGCCCGAAGCCGGGCCGAATCAAAATCCTCGCGCAATCCAATCCCAGCAGCCATGGCAAACCCCAACACGTTTGCCACGGTGAATCACGCCAGCCATAACGACGCAACACCAAAGTGAGTCTCGCTCAGTCCGAATTGGTATAAGTTATTGGGTCTGCTTCGTTTTGAATTTGCAGGTGGCGATCTCAAACCATCTCGCCCTCTCCGGTTGATGCAAACAGGCGCCGACGCCCTCAATAATGAAACCGGCACTGCGCAATCTCCACCCGCTGATCCTCACCCCGCTTCCCGTGCACCCGATAGACTAGGCGGTGCTCTGCAGTGATCCGTCGCGACCACCAGCCGGAGAGGTCGCCCTTCAAGGCTTCCGGCTTGCCGAGGCCGGTGAAGGGGTTGCGGCGGGCGTCTTCGATGAGATCGTTGAGACGGCGATGGATAACGGGCTCCGCGCGCGCCCAATGGAGATAATCGGCCCAACCGTCGGCGGTGAAGTGAACCCTCACTTGCCGGGCGCGGCGTCCGGCGAGAGAGGCTCATGTTCCTCGGTATCGCCGGCCTCGGCCTCGCGGACCGCGCGCAGCAGGCGTTCGGCGTTGCGCGGACTGCTTAGGAGATGGACGGTCTCCTGCCAGCCCGCGAATTCGGCCTCGGAGATCATGACGACGTTACCCTTGCCGCCAGGACGGGTGATCGTGATCGAGGCTCGTGAATCGACCGCCTCGTCGAGGTAGCGCGCCAGATTCTGACGCAATTCGGTATAGGAGACATGGGTCATCGAACAGATCCAACGGTGCGGATTCACCCAATAGAGTACCGATTTCTGTACGTCAGGCAATGCAAAAAAACCGGCGACGTCGTGCCTCACTCCTCCTTATACCCCAACCCCTGCTCGTTCTCGCCCGCGCCGTAGTAGCGATAGGGCAGGAACTTGCCCGACATCGTGATCCTGACGCGGTCGCCCTTGGGGTCGGGCAGGCGATCGATGACCATGTCGAAATCGATCGCCGACATGATGCCGTCGCCGAATTCCTCCTCGATCAGCGCCTTCCAGGCCGGGCCGTTGATCATGACGAGCTCGTAGAAGCGATAGATCAGCGGGTCGGTCGGCGGCATCGGATTGCCGCGCATCGGCACTTCGTTGAGAAGGCGCTGCTCGACCTCGCCGAGCCCGAACAGCTTGGCGGCGCGCTCGGCCTGCGGCTTGGTCAGTTTCATCTGGCCGAGGATGGCGCCGACGACGAGCACCTCGGACATGCCGCCGATCTCGGTGGTGATGTACTTCCAGCTCCAGCCCCGCTCGCGTTTGATATCGAGAAGTTTTTCGGTGAGGTCGGCGCGCTTCATGACGGGTCTCCCGGTGACGAATGCAAACACGCTACAACCGACACCCTCCCCCTTGAGGGGGGAGGGCTGGGGTGGGGGTGATGCCCGCACCTGGACGATCTTGAAAAGCATATCCTTAGCCGGGA
>CAIUCF010000399.1 GCA_903897565.1 uncultured Rhodospirillales bacterium
CGCCTTTGCCGAACCGATAGACCGGAATGCCCAGCTTGCGGGCCTTGTCGGCGAGATTGTCCTGAATGCCCGTGCCGGGGAAGATGATGACGCCGATCGGCATGACGCCCAGCATCTGGTCGTTGCGCTTGAAAGGGGCGGCCTTGGCGTGCTTGGTCCAGTCAGGCTTGAAGGCGACCTGCGGCACCTTGCGTGTGTCGGCCCAGCGCGCGGCGATCTTTTCGGCGCCTTTGGGGCTTCCGCCGTGCATCAGCACCATGTCGGGGTGCTTGGCGCGGATCTGATCGAGTTTAGCCCAGATCAGCTTGTGATCGGCGCTGTCACCGCCGGAGAAGGCGATCTTTGGCCCGGCGGGCATGAGCACTTCGGTCTCGGCGCGGCGCTTGGCAGCGAGAAAATCGCGGCTGTCGATCATCGCCGCGGTCATATTGCGATGGTTGACCTTGGAGCCGGAACGGGGGCGCCAGCTCGATCCGGTTTGTCGCTCGAAGTGATCGGCGGCCTGGTCGCGCATCAGCTCGAAAGCATCGCGCCGTTCGAGAAGGGTTTGGCCCTCGGCGATCAATCGTTCCAGTTCGACGGACTTCACCTCGCTGCCATCTTGCTCGCGTTGGCTGCGCCGCTGCGCCTGCTCGTTGTCGTCGAGTTCGCGTTCGATCCGCTCTGTCGCGCGGTGAAAGAGATTGACGGTCGACCAGAGCAGATCGTCGAGGTCGGGTTCGAGGCGGGTGTCGTCCAGCGTAGAGATCAGGGCATCGAAAATGTCAGCGATGGCGCCGGCGACACGGTCGCCTTCGGGCAGTGGCCGGGGATCGGGTTCGTCAGCGAAGGGACGGTAGCCGTAGAGTTGCAGTTCCCGCAGAACGTGGTCGGTCGGGGAAGCGTCGTGGTGCGGCTCAAAATCGTCGTGCCCGCTCATGGTATTCTCCATCGATTGGACCGCGACCGTCGCGGCCTTCATGGCGAAGAAGCCCACGGGCGGAATGGCCCTGAACCCGGAGCATGGCGAAGGGCCGGAGCGCAGCGGAGGATGGCAGAGGCAGGCTATTTTGGTTCGCGATGGAAAGGCGCGATGCGCGCCGCCGGAAAATAGCCTGCCGCCGCCATTGCCGGGCCAGACCGCTTGTGGGCCTATCGCCCTCTCGAAGGCCGAGGCGCGGTCCTCCTTTCGATGGCGAGACGCTTGCCTGCGGGCACAGTGACGGCGTTGCTCACCGCGATCTCTCCGGCTCCGACTTTGCTGCGGCGCGCATAAAGCGGGCGACGTCCTGTGGCGCGAGTTGACATCGGATACTTGCCCGAAGTGCCTCAACGCCGAGTTCGCGCAAATCCTCATTGAAATCGCCGAGCGTGGGGGAAAGCACGATCGCCTCGATGCCCGCCGCATCGGCTCGTTCGACCAGGCTATCTCGTGCGCCATCGCCTGCCGGGTCATTGTCGCGAACGATATAGAGCCGCCGCAGTGGTTCAGCGAAGAGGATGGCGGCGAGGTGCGCCGCCGAGAGGGCCGCCGCCATGGCCATGCCGGGCACCACTTCACGAACGGACAGCACGCTTTCGATGCCTTCGCCGGCTGCCGTCACTTCGCCGGGCACCCCAAAGCGGACCGCGTGACCGAGGAGGTCGCCCATCGCCTTTCGCGGCGTGTCGATCGGCGCCTTGTCGCTGCCATCGGGTGCGAGCCAGGTGCGATGCACGCCCGTGATCTGGCCATTGAGATCCGTGACCGCGGCGATCAACGCCGGCCATGTCTGGGTGACCTCATGCTCATCGGGGCGATAATAGCAGCGGGGATGAAAGCGGAGGCTTCCGGTTCCGTGCAAAGTCGTAATGCCGCGACGACGCAAATACGTGCCCGCGAGTGTGCCGCTGATGGGTTTCGACATAGCAAAGAGCCGCTTTGCCGCCTCTGCCGAGCCTGACAGTGCGCGTGGCGATTTCGGCTGGGACCATGTGGGTTCGGGATGTGGCAGACTGAGAAAGGCGCGCGCTTCCTCGGCGACATCGGCGAAGTCAGCGAGTCCCAAGGCCAAACGGATCACGTCGAGCAGATCACCACGTTCGCCCGTCGCGGCATCCTGCCACTTGCCCGCCGGGCCTTTGGGTGAATCCTTGAGCCGCACGAAAAGGGATCGGCCCGGCGTATTGTACACGTCGCCCACCAGCCAGTAATGGCCCTGTCTGCGCCCGGCGCCGAGGTAACGGCGGCAAACCGCCTCGGCCTGTCGACCGAGACGATGGGCAAGATCTCCAGCATCATGCCGTGTCATCAGGCGGCCTCCCGCTCTGATATGCGCAGTGCCGGATAGGTCTCGATCAAACGGCCGAGAACGCTGGCGCCGTTTGCATCGATGGGTACGAAGAAACGCAGCTTCCACGAAATGATCTCGGTGAAGAGCCCATAGGCGCGCAGGCGTTCGCGCATGGCCTCGGTGAAGCCCGTCAGTTCGATCCGGTTGGCGCCCATGACCCGGGCACGTCGCAGTTGGAGGCCTTCGGCAAGATCGATGATAGTGCGCCCATCGATCAGGGCGTTGTAGGCATCGGCAGCGCTGAGGTTGGTGACTCCTGCCGAAGCGACGTTGGCGGCCCAGGCGGGAGAGACGCGGCGACCGATGATGCGCTCGCCGTCATCGGTCTCGAGGCGATAGACCCGCGTTGATTCATTGGGCAGGCGCTTCCAGACTGGCAGGAGAAGGCCCGCAACGATATGGATCGTGCTGTCGGTGAAGGTCGGCACATCGTCCAACTCGCGATTCCACGCAGAGGCGAAGGCCTGCCGATCCACCTCTTCCCAATGGCTTTCCGCCATCGTGGCCAGAGAAGCGTGATGATGTTCCATCGGGCGGATCAGCCGGATACGGCGCTCAATTTCGCCATCGTCGAGCATGAGCGACGGTGCTGGAACCTGCACTGCGGCGCGGCCGGATTTGGCATTGACCACCAGCTTTCCATGGCCGTCGTCCAACCATGCAAGAGCGTCGCCAATCGACATCGGCCGATTGCGCTCGCGCTGGGTGATGGTGAGTAGGCGTGTTTCCGCGCCGGTCGCTGGATGAGTATAGATCGGCGTCCGGTCGGTGACGACGAAGCTCTCTGCCGTCAGCGTTTCAAGGCCAAGGTCATAGACGCCGCCGGCGATGGCGCTCGCCACCTTGGCGTCGAGCAGTTGCTCGAAAGCCGTGAAGAGAATGCCCTGCAACTCAATGGTCAGCGCCAGCAGGCGGTTGAGGAACGTCGTAATCGGCGGAAGTTCGTCCTTCAAGCCGTTTGAATCCATAAGCTTGAGGCCCGTGGCGGTCTCGAAGCGTTCGAGCGAGCAACCCGCGACTTTTCCGCGCACGATGAGCAAGTAGAGCTGCCGCAGCGCGGCGCGAGCGTATGGGCTTTCAAGATTGTCTTCGGGCCGAAACAGGCCCTGTCCACCCGTCTGACGTTGGCCGCGCGTGATGGCGCCCAGCGTGTCGAGCCGCCGCGCGATTGTCGAAAGGAACCTCTTCTCGGCCTTCACGTCCGTTGCGATCGGACGAAAAAGCGGCGGCTGCGCCTGATTGGTGCGGTTGGTGCGTCCGAGGCCTTGGATCGCGGCGTCGGCTTTCCAGCCCGGTTCGAGAAGGTAGTGGACGCGCAGCCGCTGGTTCTTTGCCGACAGGTCTGCATGATAGCTGCGCCCGGTGCCGCCTGCGTCCGAGAAGACGAGGATGCGCTTCAGATCATCCATGAAGGCAGCCGTCTCGGCGAGGTTGGCGCTGGCGGCGCGGTTCTCGACGGCGAAGCGCTCGCCCTTGCGAACGATGCGCCGCGACCGTCCCGTAACTTCCGCCACCATATCGGCGCCGAACCGTTGAACGATTTGGTCGAGCGCGCCCGGGACGGGTGTCAGCGCGGCGAGCCGTTCGATGAGATCGTCGCGGCGGCGGACGGCTTCGCGGCATTCGACCGGCTGGCCATCACGAACAACAGGCCGCGAAGCGAGATTACCCTCACCGTCGGTGTAGGGCTCATACAGCTGCACTGGGAACGAGTGCTGCAAATACGACAGAACATATTCACGCGGCGTGATGTCCACGCGCACATCGTTCCATTCTTCGGTCGGGATGTCCGCGAGACGCCGCTCCATCAGCGCCTCGCCGGTCGAGACGATCTGGATGACGGCGGCGTGGCCGGCCTCCAGATCGCGCTCGATCGAACGGATCAGGGTCGGCGTTTTCATCGAGGTAAGCAGATGACCGAAAAATCGCTGCTTTACCGACTCGAAGGCGCTGCGGGCGGCGGACTTGGCCTGGCGGTTCAATGTGCCGTCGCTGCCGGTGATGTTTGCTGCCTCCATCGCGGCGTCGAGGTGATTGTGGATGATGGCGAAGGCCCCGGCATAGGCGTCGTAGATCTGGCGCTGGTCGTCGGTCAGCCTGTGTTCGACCAGCTCATATTCCACGCCGTCATAGGAGAGCGACCGGGCCGTATAGAGGCCGAGCGAACGCAGGTCGCGGGCCAGCACTTCCATCGCTGCAACACCGCCATCCTCGATGGCCTCGACGAATTCGGCGCGGGTGGCGAAGGGGAAATCGTCGCTGCCCCAGAGACCCAGCCGCTGGGCATAGGCGAGGTTGTGAACGCTGGTGGCGCCGGTGGCTGAGACATAGACGACGCGGGCATCGGGCAGTGCATGTTGCAAACGCAGTCCGGCGCGCCCTTGCTGTGATGGGGCGACGTCTCCGCGTTCTCCCTTGCCGCCGCCGGCGTTCTGCATGGCATGGCTCTCGTCAAAAATGATCACCCCGTCGAAATCGGAGCCTAGCCAATCAACGATTTGCCGAACCCGCGAAACCTTTTCGCCGCGTTCGTCGGAGCGCAGCGTGGCATAGGTTGCAAACAGGACGCCTTCGCAAAGCGAGATCGGCTTGCCTTGCGGGAAGCGCGACAACGGCGTGACCAGCAGGCGCTCCATGCCAAGCGCGGACCAGTCGCGCTGCGCGTCTTCGATCAGCTTGTCGGACTTACTGATCCACACGGCCTTGCGGCGACCCTGAAGCCAATTGTCGAGTATGATGCCGGCCGACTGGCGTCCTTTGCCCGCGCCCGTGCCGTCGCCGAGCATGAAGCCCCGCCGAAACCGGACCGTGTGGGTTGCGCCCTCTGGTGCGGCTTGAACGAGGTCGTGGGTTTCATCGACGGTCCACAACCCCGCGAGAAAATCCCCGTGCGCTTCGCCGGCGTAGATGACGGTTTCGAGCTGAGCATCGGACAGCAGCGTGTGGATGTTTGTTGGCAGCGTCGGTCGGTAGCTGGGCTTGGGCGGCGCGACAGAGGCCATGGCCGCCGACTGCACGAGTTTGGTGGGGTGGGCCTGAGATCCAGGAATACGGATCGACTGAAGAGCGTAGCCTTCATAGAGGCCATCGCTCATCCGGTCGCTTCGGGGCGGCGCCCAATCGATGGTCTCATAGACAAGATCAATCGCTTCCGGATCGGCGGCGACGTGGCTGGCCGGACGGGTGGGCGTTGAGCGGGCGATGTACCCGCGCACCAATTTGGGCGCCGTGGCGATCATCGGCGTCGCGCTTATCGCGAGCGCGACAGCCGGTCGCGGCGGAACGTGAGCTTCGATCC
>CAIUCF010000400.1 GCA_903897565.1 uncultured Rhodospirillales bacterium
CGAGGCCAATCTCGCCAATGCCGGGCTCACGAACTATCTGAAGGCCTATAGCTTCTTCAAGCGCAACTTCGTCTCGCGTCTCGCGACCCAGGCGAGTTCGGATCCCGTCGTTCGCTCGGGCATCCAGGGCAAATTCATCTTCGCGGGCGAGGCCTTCGACGGCGTGCCCGAGGGCATGACACGGCTGTGCGACAGCCCGTGGACCGAGATCTATTTCGACCCGAAGGGCGAGGCCTATTCCTGCTGTCAGCGCGGCACCGTGATGGGCATGCTGACCGCGGAGACGTCGATCGACGACATCATGAACAACGACTCCTATCGCCGGCTGCGCCAGCAGATCCTGACCGGAACCGAGCTTGATCCGGAATGTGCGCGCTGCGAAAGCCGTCGCATCGTGCCACCGGAGCAGATGGTGGCCGCCATCGGCGGCCTGCTCTCGGCGAAAAAATAGGAGCGGCTCCTGGCCCGCCTTCGCCTCGTCTCGCCGGAGCAGACTCGTGGGTCCTGAGCCGGAAGCCCGCTGCCACCTCTGCGGCGGCAGCCTTTATCGGTTTGACTCCTTCGGGGCGCGTCTTCAGGTGACGTCCGACTGCCGGCCCTGGCAGGCGGGGGGCAGGCTGGCGATCTGTGAGACCTGCGCGACGGTACAGAGGCCTGTCGATGCCGCATGGTCCGCAGAGGCCGAGGCGATCTACGCGGGTTACGCGATCTACGATCAAAGTGCGGGGGCGGAGCAGCAGGTCTTCGATGCTGACGGCGGTCGCCCGCGCTCGTCCCGCATCGTCGAGATGCTCGAGCCGTTTCTTGCGGACGCCGCCGTCGACGTCCTCGATATCGGCTGCGGCAATGGCGGATTCCTTCGAGCGTTGTCGTCCCGGTTTCCCGCCAGCCGGCTGAGCGGCACGGAGTTCGACACCCGCAACCGCGCCGCCGTGCTGGCAATTCCGGGTACTGTCGGCTTCTATACCGGCGGATTCGAGGTGGTGCCCGGTCATTTCGACCTCATCAGCATGATCCACGTGCTCGAACACATCGTCGATCCCGTGTCGTTCCTGCGTCGGGCGTGCCAGGCGCTGAAGCCGGGCGGCAAAATCCTGATTCAGGTTCCGGACCGGGCGGCGAACGCGTTCGACGTGCTGATCGCCGATCACTGCACGCATTTTGACCTGGATTCGCTGCGTCGATGTTGCCGCTCGGCGGCGCTGGAGCCAGCGCTGCTTACCGGGAGCGTGGTCCCGAAGGAGCTGACCTGCATCGTCACGCCCACGACCGTTCCCGTATTGGGGGGGGATCCGCCGGACCCGGAGGCAGGCCGTGTTGCCGTGACCCATCAGCTCGCCTGGCTCGATCGGCTCGCCGCCCATGCCCGCGAGGCAGCGTCATCCGCCGCGGCCTTCGGTCTTTTCGGCAGCTCGATTTCGGGGACGTGGCTCGATGCTGAACTCGGCCGGTCGGCCGCGTTCTTCGTCGACGAGGATCCGTCGCGGATCGGGCGACGCTGGATGGGCCGACCGATCCTGGCACCCGCCGATGTCGCAGCGGGCGCGACCGTTTTTGTGCCGCTGATCCCGGCCGCCGCAGCGCGGATTGCCGAGCGCCTGGGCGGCGGCGCCGTGCGCTATGAGATTCCTGATACCGAGTGAGGCGTCGCTACGAGATCGAGCACGGCGTATGGATCCGGGGCCGCAAGCCCGATCAGCGCCGTCAGTCTCGAGGTATCGAGTGAAGTGTAGCGTGGCGGTGTGCTGACGATTGCCGGCCCGCCCGCCAGTTTCGGCCGTACCAGGTCGGGGTCGGCACCGAGCCGCCCGGCGAGCGCCAGGGCCAATTCCGCGTAACTGATATCGCGTGCCGCCGATAGCTGGAACAGGCCGGCGGCCCGCGCGTTCGCCAACCCCAGAATTGCGGTTGCTGCCAGATGTGCAGATATCGGTGCGGCGGTCATGTCGCTGAACGGCGTGATCGGTGTCGCGGCGAGTAGGTCGCGCCGCCAGCCGAGCAGGAGAGTATCTTCAGGTCCGAAGACTTTGGCGAAACGCAGAATCGTCACGCCGTCGCTCGCGAGATCGAGCAGTCCGGCTTCGGCTGCTGCCTTTTGGCGGCCGTAGACGCTGGCGGGCGCGACCGGCCGCTCGGTCGGCGCGACGGGGATCGCGCCATCGAGCACCTGATTCGTCGATAGGTGGATCACCCGTGTTCCGCGCGCGAGCAGGTAGCGCGTCAAGGCGAGGGTCCCGGTAACGTTGACGGCCTCGGTGCCGGCCGGGTCGGCGTGGCATTGCGCCAGCCGCGCCGAGGCCGCGCAAATGCAGGCGGCATCGGCCTCGATCGTGTCGAGATCGGACCAGTGTTGCGACCCCAGATCGATGAGAGGGCGGTCCGGGGATCGCGCCGCCGGGCGTCGTGTGGTCGCCCAATGACGGGTTCCCGCCTGGTCGAGCGTCGCCGCGAGGACGCTCCCGATCATGCTGTCGCCGCCGATGATCAGCATCGACGGCACCGCGTCACTCGAAAAAGATGAAGCCATGATCGCCGGTATAGCCTGCCTGCGCGGCCAGCCATGCCCAGCTTTCCGGGCTGTGGAAGGACTGGCACGTCAGCTGCCAGTAGAGCAGGTTCATCTTCTCGCGCTCCGAGCGGAAA
>CAIUCF010000401.1 GCA_903897565.1 uncultured Rhodospirillales bacterium
ACCAGCTCCGGCGAGAACACCAGGCCCGGCTCGTTAAAGTCCTTGTAGAACTCTTCGGCCGTGCGCTCGTAGAACGATCCGATCCAGCCGGTGCGGAGGATCAGCACGTCGCGCTTGCGGATCTCGACGCCCTGATGCTTGGCCGCGGCCAGCAGGTCGTTGTGATCGAAGGTCTCGCCCCGCTCCAGGTGCTTCTTGCCACGGAAACGCGCCATGTCGATCAGGACGCCACGGCCGACCACGCCCTTTTCGGCGATCGGCAACACGCTGGCCTTAGTGGTGCCGCCGATGGTGGTATCGGCGCTGTAGCCGTTCCAGATCGTGCCGTCGAACCAGACATGGCCGAGCGCGTCATACTGCGTCGAGCCCTGCAGGTACATGATCATCATATCGTCGACATATTCCATGTCGCCGGGGATATGGGGGTGGCGGCCGCAGGCGAAATGGCTGCGATCGAGCACGTTGACGCGATGGGAACCGCGACGGCCCGGCCAGATCGGATCGCCCTTGGGGTTGCCGATCTGGATCTGCAGGGTAAAGGTCTTGCCCGACTTGATGGTGGCGACGCCCTTGAGCACCTGCTCCGGGGTCAGATAGTTGAGCGAGCCGAGCTCGTCCTCAGGACCCCACTTGCCCCAGTTCTTGGGCAAACCCTCCAAGAGTTCGCCGAGATTCTTCGCCACCTTCTTTGGTGCATCCGCCATGTAACATTCCTCCATCAAGTGTTGGTTCTTTTTTAGCTACCCCTATTGATTGAAACAGAGGCGTTGTCGAGACCATTTACCCTTTGGCATCATCCCCCGGCGCCAGCAATTCGGCATTCTTCGGGCAGTCGCCATCGCCGCGACCATGCATGAGCCGATTTCTCGATGCACGATCCGCTCGCGCGGGCCGAGGAAACGATGTTCGGATTCAGACAATCACGCACGACTTGCGGCAACGCAAGACCGGTCATCGGCGCGTTCAGGCCCGGCGCCGATATTCCCCCGGCGACATCCCGGTCGCCCGCCGGAACTGGGCGCCGAAATAGCTGCAGCTGGTGAAGCCGCTGAGCCGCGCCACTTCGGAGATCGGCGTGTCGGTCCCTTCGAGCAGGCCCGAGGCATGGGCGATCCGCTGGTTGATGACGTATTGGTGCGGCGAAGTCCCGAAGGTCTGGCGGAAGGCGCGATTGAAATGCCCGAGCGACAGCCGGGCGACGTCGGCGAGTTCCTGGGCCGTCACCGGGCTCATCAGGCGCTCCCGCACCAGCCCCTCGACCCGCAGGCGCGCGGCACCGCTAAGGCCGGGCCCGGGCTTCTCCCGGTTCAGGTTGTCGGGTCGAAAATGGTAATCGACCAGGCGTTGTTGCAGCGCCTTGAGCAGCGGCTCGACATAGCCGGTCGCCGGTGCGCCCTCGCGGGCTGCCAAGGCGGCGGCATGCGCCATCTGGAACAGGATGGGATCGCGGAACGGCCGGTCGAGATGGGGCACGATCTCGGCATCCGGCAATTCATCGAGATCGAGAAAGACGTGGAGCGTTTCGAAAGGGCCGTCGATCAGCCAGTCGGTATCCTCGCCCTCGCGAAGCAGCACGCTCGAGCCGACCGCGGCGCCCCGCCACACCGAGCGACCGTCGATGATCTGCTCGAGCCGGGCGTTGCCGCGCAAGGGAATCGCCAGGATATGGCGGCGATGGCCGGCGAAGCGGCGAAGCTTCGAGGTTTGATGCCAAACCGCGGCGGAAAGTGCGTTGTCGGGGACCGGACCAATCTGTGCCGTCGGCCCGCGGTCGCAAAAGCGCGTCACCGCCTCGATCGTGGCCGCCAAGCGCTCGTCGGAGATGACGTGGCTCATCGCATCGCTCCCTGCCCTGATGTTTGTACCGGAGAGCTTCTCTGACTCTTCATGCCCATATATCTTATCCGTCGACAAGAGGCCGGGTAAATACGCAATGTTCGTAGGGGCAGTCCCGCAAAACACGCATCCTTGTCGCAGCCCGGATGTCATTCCGCATCGCGCGAGCAAATTATGGATGCCCGGGACCATACCGATCGGATAAAGCGTCGGCCTCTGGACCACAACGAAGGCCGGGTGCCTTCGCCGACGACAAGAACGAACTGGGAGAGGTACTGAAGATGCCCGAATGGACCGGCTGGACGACGCGCAAGGAATCGCATTACGGCGATCGCGTCATCGATTGTTTCGCCGAGCGCCCTCTGTCGTTGCAGGATATGATCGAGCGCGCGGTCGCCGAGCGCGGCGATCATGAGGCGCTCGTGTTCGAGGATCGGCGCCTGACCTGGAACGAGGTAGCTCGGCAATCCGGCGCCGTCGCGACTGGGCTGCACAAGCTCGGCATCGCCAAGGGCGACCGTGTCGTCCTCCATGTCGGCAATTGCATCCAGGTCGTGATCGCCCTGTACGCCGTCGCCCGGCTCGGCGCCATCGCGGTGCCGGTCAGCGCGCGCGAACGCGGCCCCGGCTTGCGCTATATCGTCGAGCATAGCGGCGCAGCCTGCCTGTTCTATGACAACGAGACCGCGACCGCGCTCGATGGCGAAGCCGCGGTCCCGACCCCGCTGCATCGCATCGATGTCCACGGCGCCGCCTACGCCGCGATGCTCGATAATGGCATCGCCCCGGCCGCCGAGCGCACCGAGGAGGAGACCGCCGTCATCCTCTATACCTCGGGCACCACCGGCACGCCCAAGGGCGCGATGATCAGCAACCTGAACCTCGTGCATTCCTCGATGAACTTCGTCGAATGCCTGAAGCTCGGGCCCGACGACCGCAACTTGATGGCCGTCCCGGTGTCCCATGTCACCGGGACGATCGCCCTGGTCGCGACCACGGCGCTCGCCCGCGGTTGTCTCGTCGTCATGGATCATTTCCGCGCCGAGCCCTGCCTGAAGCTGCTGGCCCAGGAGCGCATCAGCTTCACCGTCATGGTGCCGGCGATGTACAATCTGCTGCTGCTCCGCCCCGAATTCGCCGCGACCGACCTGTCGCACTGGCGTGTCGGCGGCTATGGCGGCTCGGTGATGCCGCAGGTTACGATCGAAAAACTCGCGGCGGTGCTGCCCCAGTTGCAGTTGGTCAACGCCTATGGCGCGACCGAGACCACGTCGCCCTCGACGATCCAGATCCCGAGCTACGCGCTGAGCCATCGCGACACGGTCGGCGTTCCGGCGCCGAATGCCGACATCATCGTCATGGACGACAACGGCCGCGAGGTCCCCCGCGGCGAGACCGGCGAGTTGTGGATTCGCGGCCCGATGGTCGTGCCCGGCTATTGGCGCAATCCCGAAGCGACGGCGCGCGAGTTCACCGCCGGATTCTGGCATTCCGGCGATATCGGCTCGGTCGACGCCGACGGCTTCGTCCGCGTGCTCGACCGCAAGAAGGACATGGTCAATCGCGGCGGCTACAAGATCTACAGCGCCGAGGTCGAGAGCATCCTGGTCGCCCATGACGCGGTGCTCGAAGCGGCAATCGTCGCCAAGCCCTGCCCGGTGCTCGGCGAGCGCGTCCACGCCTTCGTCGTCCACAAGCCGGAGCATCCGAATCTCACGGAAGAGATGCTCAACGCCTACGCCCGCAGCCAGCTCGCCGATTACAAGCGGCCGGAGACCTGGTCGCTGCGCAGCGAGCCGCTGCCGCGCAACGCCAATGGCAAGGTCGTCAAAAGGGCGCTGCGTGACGAGCTCCTCGGGGTCTGATCCCGCGCACGCCACCAAGCCAGCCTCGCCGAAGCTGCGCGCCTCGGCGCGGCTGGACCGCATTCTCGACGCCGCCGGGGCGCTGCTGCGCGAGACCGGCGGCCTCGGCTTTACGATGAAGGATGTCGCGATCCGCGCCGGCGTGGCGCCGGCGACGCCCTATAATCTGCTCGGCACCAAGGACGGCCTGCTCTACGCGTTGCTCAATCGCGCGCTCGACTCGCTGTTCATCGGTGTCCTACGCCACCAGGCGGCCGATCCCCTCGAACACCCGATCGAGGCCGCCGCCTTCGCGGCCGAGCTCTACACCGCCGACCCGGTGGTATTTCGCGAACTCTCGCGCGTCTATCTCAGCACCCGCGACGATCTCCACCGACCCTGGTTCATGCATCGCTCGATGAGCTTCTGGAAGCATTCGCTCGAAGGCGCGATCCTGCAGCAACGCCTGCCGCCGGAAGAGGCCGAACGCGACGACCTGCCGCGACTGCTGATGATCCACTTCATCGGTTGCGTCGATCTCTGGGTCAATCACGACCTCGACGACGCCGGGTTCCGCGCCCAGGTCGCCTATGGCACCAGCCTGATCATGCTGGGATTCGCCGATGCCGCGGGCCAGCGTAAACTGTCGGCCCGTATCCGCGATGCCAGGCGCACCCTGCCCCGCCACCACACCTTCCTGCGCTTCGCGGCACCAGCGGCAACGACCCCTACGATCACAGCGATGACTACGTCGGCGCGGCGGCCGCGCAAGACACGGGCGACGGCGGTGGCCGAAGACTAGGCGAAATCCCCCTCGTCCGCCTCTGGGAGAGGGCAATTCTTCAGATCGTCGTGACGCCGCCATCGACGACGAGTTCGGCGCCCGTCATGTAGCGCGAGGCTTCCGAGGCCAGGAACACGACGGCCGCCGCGATATCCTGCGGCTGACCGAGGCTGCCCATCGGAATGGCCCGGATGCACCCGCGCTGCGCCTGTTCGAGACTGCGGACAAGACCGAGATCGACGTAGTTCTGCAGGAAGTGCCAACCCATATCGGTCTCGATCAACCCGGGATGGATCGAGTTGCA
>CAIUCF010000402.1 GCA_903897565.1 uncultured Rhodospirillales bacterium
CCGAGGCTCAGGCCCATCGGCACGATCAGCGGCGCCGCGGGCCCTCGCGTGCCGAGCGTCACGGCGAGGGCGAGCGGCGGCAGCATGACGGCGCCGTCGAGCAGGCCATAGCTGAGCTTGTCGGCGATATTCGCCCAGGACGGCTCGACCGAGAGCCTGACTTCGACGCCGAGCGCGCGAAAGATCCCGCGTTCCTGGGCGATGATCACCGGTGCGGCGTCGGTCAGGCGGAGCAGACCGAGTCGGACCACGGGGGCGTCGCTCATCGGGGGGAATCTCCTGGATCTCGGGCGACGATGTCGGCGGCGATATCGGCGATACGCTTGCCGCGATCCATGGCGCGGCTGCGCAGCCAGCGATAGGCTTGCGGTTCGGTCATCTGCCGCTGCCGCATCAGAACGGCCTTGGCCTGATCGATCATCGCCCGTTCCTGCAGCGCCTGCTCGGCACGCCGCAGCGCGGCTTCCATGCCCTGGTAGCGCGAGAACAGGGCGACGGCGGTCTTGACGATCGGCTTGATGTCGGGGAGCGCGGCGCCGACGAGATTATAGGAGCTCACCCCAGCGGCGATCGCTTCTTCCATAAAGCCGGGGTCGTCTTCGTCGACGAACATGACGATCGGCTTGGGCTGTTCACTGGAAATGCGCCGGATGCCGTCGAGGCTGTCGCGATCGGGGCGCGCCATGTCGACGATCACGACCTCCGGTGCGACCCGGGCGACGGCGTCGTTCAGGGTTTCGCCGGGAAGGGCGCGGACGACGTCGAGGCCGTCATCGATCAGGTGTTGCGCCAGCGATTGCGCCCGGACGGCGTCGCTGTCGGCGAGGAGAACTCGCATCGGCCGACTAGCAGCGGGCAACAGAGGGAACGAGCGCTATCGACATGTCATCGGCGTTGCACGGGCTATGCCACGCCGCGGCCGGATATCACCCCGGTGGCAGAGCCCCGGCCTTGCCGAACAGCCAGCCTTGGCCGAATTCGAGGCCGAGTTCGACCGCGATCTTGGCGTCGCCCTCGTTCTCGACCATCTCGCCGATCGTGTGGCAGCGCAACTCGGTGCAGGTGGCCGATATGCCTCGGATCAGAGCGCGCTCGCGCTTGTCGCCGGCGACAGCCGCCTTGAGGAAAGGGCCGTCGATCTTGACGAAATCGACCGAGATGCGGCGCAGGTAGTTATAGCCGGCGGCGCCGGCGCCGAAATCGTCGAGACAGATCGGATGCCCGCGCAGGCGCAATTCGGTCAGAAAATTGGCAGCTTTGTCGAGGTCGCTGATGGTGCTGGATTCCGTCACCTCGAACATGACGAGGCCAGCATTGGCGCGCGGCAGCTTGTCCTCGAGCAGTTTTTCGAGACTGCCTAGAAAGCGCGAATTCTGCAGAGAACGGCCCGACAGGTTGATCGCGATCCGCGTTCCCGCGGCGCTCTTGCCCAGCGCCAGGATCGCGCGCTGGCAGACCGAGAGGTCGAGTTCCTCGGCAAGCCCGACCTGCTCGCCGAAGGTCACCATCTCATAGGGACTGCCGCCGTTCGGCATGCGGGCGAGGGCCTCGTAGTGGTGAACGCCGCGGCCGGCGAGCCTGACGATCGGCTGGTAGGCCAGGGTCAGGGCATCGCCGCGCACGAGCTCACGGAAATCGGCGACCCGGCCGACCGTGGTGTCGACCAGTTGGGCGAAGCCGTCGGACAGCGAATGCAGCGTGAAATCATCGCCATGGCTCTCGGCAAAACTCGCCATCGCGAAAGCGAGCGCGCGTGCGGCATCGCGCTCGTCGAGGCTGGAGGTATCGAGATCGATCGAGGCGACCTTGGTGTGGACCCGGATGCCGGTATTCTCGGCGGCGGCGTTGGTGACCTTGTCGAGTTCGGCCTGCAGGCGATTGAGGTCGAGCGCGCCGGTCGAATGGAGCACGCCGAAGGCCTCGTCGCCGATCCGGCCGGCGCCGTCGCCGCCGACCGATTCGGCACGCAAGACCGCGGCGATTTCTTCCATGATGGCATCGGACCGACCAGGCGGCAGCGCCCGGTTCAACGCGCTGATGCCGGAAAGATTGACCAGGGCCATCTCCGTGGCCTCGCCGGCCGCGCTCAGCTCCTGCGCCCGGTTGACCAGGGAGTCCTTGGTCAGCAGCTGGGTTTTATCGTCGCGCGCCGCGCTGTCGGTCGTGGCGGCAAGGTGGAGCAGGGTGATGGTCAGGTAGAAATTGCTCTTCGGCGCCGGCAGGCGGCAGCCGCCGAGCATCACCTTGGGCTGGCGGCTGCCGACGTGGCGGAGGCGCACCGAGGCCGGCTCGTGGCGACCCTTCTGCGACAACGAATCGAGCAGGCGGGCGACGAAGCGGCGATCGCTCGGGTCGACCAGATCGAGGAAGAGAGCCCCTTCGAGTTCGCCGACGGAACGACCGAGCAGGTTCTGCGAGGCGCCCGCGGCGAAACGCACCCGCAATTCGGGGTCGAGCTCCAGCAGCAGGTCGGCGGCCGCGAAAGCGAAGGCGACATAGCGATCGCGATCGGGTCTGGGTGCGAGGGTCAAACGAATGGGTATCCTGTTACGAAGGCCTAGGCCAACGAGCCTGAAGCAAAAGTCTTAACGAAGCTTTCACCGTAGACGGCCCTGCCGCGATTCTCGCGGCTCACGGCTTAGCCGGGGCCGGCGCACCTGAATCGATAATGACCTGGGAATCCACAGTGATAGCGCGCGCCTTGAAACACGAGGGATCCACGAGATGGCAGATGCGGATGACCTCGACGCGATAGAGATGCGGCGACGCCATCAGCATTTGCCACGCGGTCGAGACGATGCCGGTGATCTGCCAGATATCTGCGGCGGGATGCTCGACCCTGACCTTCTGCGGATCGAAAACCGGGGGCGGCGCGCTGGAATCCCGCGCCTGCAGCACTTCGCGCAAGCCCTGCTGCGCCGAGTTCACCGCCTGACGATCAAGCTCGTCATGCGGCAGTTGCGGCACGAAGGCGGTCAGCGCGGCGAGGATCGGCGGGGACGGCGCGACCGAGGGCGTGATCGGTGCAAATTCGCTGATGATCCAGGGCGTCGCCAAGGCCAGGCAGATGACGGCGAGAAAGCCGGCATCGCGCCAGGTTCGGCGTCTGCGCGACCTGTCGGGCGGTTGTTCTATCGCGGGACCCGTCACATCAGGCCTTTCCATCCGATCCCGGATCGGCCTGGGGCGCGAACTGGGTCGTGAGATCGCCGATGAACGGCATCGGGCCGATATGGGTCAGGCGGCTCTGCAGATCGATCCAGATCGCGCCGCCGATGTCGCGCCAGCGCTTGCAGAAGCTGTAGTCCTCGCTGAGATAGGCGCCGCCGGGCGGATCGATCAGGCAGTCGAACAGGGCGTAGCGCCAGGGGCTGCCGGCGAGCGGATCCTGCTGCTGATGCTCGCGTGTGTAATGCAGTTCGGGATAGGCCTCTATCATCCTCAACAAGGCTTCGCGGCGAATCATCAGGAACCCGGTGCCGGCGTAACGGGCGCGGGCGAAGCCGTCGCGCTGTTCGATCCGCGCCGGATCGTCGAATTCCAGCACGTAGGACAGCGCCGAGGATTCGAGATTGTCGCGACCGGCTCTGACCTGTGACTGAACACGCGGCCAGTCGATGCGCTTGGTCGGATAGACGGCCGCTGCGACCTCGGCATTGCAGCCCAGCAGACGGAACACTTGCGCCGGCTCGAAGGCGATGTCGGCGTCGATGAACAGCAGATGCGTCGCGGCCGGGTTGCCGAGGAAATGGGCGACGAGATTTTGCCGCGCCCGCGTGATCAGGGCGTCGCCGCCCTGCATCAGTACCGCGAGACCGATATTGTTGGCGGCGCAGGCCTGCTGCAGCTTGAGCAGCGAGGCCGTGTAGAGATGACTGACCATCCCGCCATAGCAGGGCGTGCCGATGACCAGCTGGACGGGCTGCTCGGTCACGAGGTGGCGAGCACGTGGTCGGCGACGTAAGGGTTGCTGCGGCGCTCGGCGCCGAAGGTCGAGATCCCGCCATGGCCGGAGACGAATGAGATGTCGCTGCCGAGCGGCCACAGCCGGGTCGTGATCGACGCGATCAGATCGGCATGATTGCCGCGCGGGAAATCGGTCCGGCCGACGCTGCCCTGGAACAGCACGTCGCCGACGAAGGCGATATGGGCGTCCCGATTGAAGAACACGACGTGGCCGGGCGTATGGCCGGGGCAATGACGCACGCCGAGGGTCAGCTCGCCGACCGTCACGGTATCGCCGTCTTCGAGCCAGCGATCCGGCGTGAACGGCTTGCACCAGGTCATGCCGTATTTGGCACCGTCCTTGGCCAGCTGGTCGATCCAGAACTGGTCGTCGCGATGCGGGCCCTCGATCGGCACGCCGAGCCGCGCAGCGAGGTCCGCGGTGCCGCCGCAATGATCGAGATGGCCGTGGGTTACCAGGATCTTGGTGATCCTGACGCCATTGGCCTCGGCGACCGCGAGCACGCGATCGAGTTCGCCGCCGGGATCGACGACGGCGCCTTCCATGGTCTTGGTGCACCAGACGATCGAGCAATTCTGCTGAAACGGCGTCACCGGCACGATGACGCACGCCATCGGGAGTTTCTCGGCCATAATCTCTCCAGCCCGCGAGCGAAGGAAGTTCCGCTCTGGTCATGCGGCGCGCCATTGCCATGGCCGCGGCCGCACCCCACTCTATCGTTAATCGGTGGCTGCGGTGTATCGCAAAATCTGACATCGCGCCGGAAGTGGGAAGGAGAACAGCTTGATCATTCGCGATGCCGAACCGGGCGACGAGACGCGCTGGCGGCAACTCTGGGCGGGCTATAATGCCTATCAGGAAGCGGTGGTGCCGGACGCGGTCACGGCGGCGACCTGGAAGCGGGTTCTCGATCCCGCCGTGCCAATGTTCATCCGCATGGCGGTGCTGGACCGAAAGGTTGCCGGCTTCGCGCTCTGCGTGCTGCATGAGGGCAGCTGGGTGGCCGGACCGATCTGCTACCTCGAGGATCTGTTCGTCGATCCCGCCGCGCGGCGGCGCGGGATCGCACGGGCGCTGCTCGAGGATCTGATGGCGCTCGGCAAGAGCCGCGGCTGGTCGCGGCTGTACTGGCACGCCGACGGCGGCAATGAAAACGCCCGCAAGCTCTATGACAGCTTCGTCCCCGCCGACAAATTCGTGCGCTACCGGCTGAGTTTGGGCTGATCGGTCAACCGGCCAGGATCTGCGCCCGGATCTCCTTCTTCAGCACCTTGCCGACCTTTGAGCGCGGCAGCTCGGCCCAGGTCTCGATTTGTTTGGGCGTCTTGACGCTGCCGATCTGCGCCTTGACGAAGGCCATCAGGGTATCGGGCGCCACCGAGAAGCCGTCGCGCAACTGGATGACGGCGGTCACGCGCTCGCCCCATTTCTCATCGGGCAGGCCGATCACGGCGCAATCGAGCACCGCCTCGTGCTGCTGCAAAGCCTGCTCGACTTCGATCGAATAGACGTTGAAGCCCCCGGTGATGATCATGTCCTTGGCGCGGTCGACGATGTAGAGGAAATTGTCGGCGTCGAGATAGCCGATATCGCCGGTATGGTGCCAGCCATGGTGCGAAACCTCCGCGGTCGCCTGCGGATTCTTGTAATAGCCGAGCATCACCAGCGGCCCGCGGACGACGATCTCGCCGCGCTCGCCCGGCGGCAGCAGCTTGCCGGCTTCGTCCATGATTCCGACCATCACCAGCGGCGCCGGACGTCCGGCCGAGGCGAGGCGGTGGCGAGCGACGCTGCCATCGGCGTTGAGATGGTCCTGCGGCGACAGGGTCGAAACCATCATCGGCGCTTCGGTCTGGCCGAACAGCTGTGCCATCACCGGGCCGATGCGCAGGATCGCCTCTTCGAGCTTCGCCGTCGAAATTGGCGCTGCGCCGTACCAGAAGCAGGCCAGCGATGACAGGTCGGCGGTGGCGAGCTTCGGGTGCTCCAGCAGCATGTAGATCAGGGTCGGCGGCAGGAAGGTGTGGGTCACCCGGTATTCGGCCACGAGATCGAGGAGATCGCCGAGATCCGGCTTCGGCATGATGACGACGCGGCCGCCCAGGGTCATTACCGGATAGCACAGCACGCCGGCGGCATGGGTGAGGGGCGCGACGGCGAGATAGACCGGGCGCGGCGCGAACGGGTAGCTCATCAGGGTGATCGCGGTCATCACTTCGAGATTGCCGCCAGAGATCATGACGCCCTTGGGCTTGCCGGTGGTGCCGCCGGTGCCGGCGAGCATGGCGACGTCGTCGACGGGTGCGATCTCGATCGGCTCGGCCGAGACGTCGCCCAGCCAAGCCTCGAGCGAGGCGCCGAGCGGATGCTCGCGATCGAGGCAGAGGACGAGCTTCAGCTTATGGAGCTGCGGTCGGATCTGTTCGACCAGGGTCGCGTAATTGCTGTGGAAGATCAGGCAGCTGCAGTCGAAGGCATCGAGCAGGAACTGGTTCTCGGCGGCCTCATTGCGCGGATTGATCGGGCACCAGACGCCGCCGGCGCGGGAAATGCCAAACGTGGTGGCGTAGGCGATCGGATCATTGCTGGCGAGGATGCCGATCTTCTCGCCCGCCGCGATGCCGTCGCGGGCGAGAGCGCGGGCGACCCGATAGGAATGCGCCTGGACCTGGCCGTAGCTGAGATCCTTGCCGTTCATCGTCAGGCAGGGATGATCGGCGCCAAGCGAGGCGCCTTTGTCGAGAAAATCGATCAATCGCATGGCTTTTTCTTCCCATCGAAGCGCATCTCCCTCTCCGCCCTTCAGGGGGGAGAGGGCCGGGGAGAGGTCGGGGCCGCTGTCGAGCCCCACCTCATCCTAAATCCTTCTCCCCCTAAAGGGCGGAGAAGGACTTCTGTTCGGGTTAGCGAGTGGCAGAGCCGAACCGGTCCTGGGGCTAGCCATGCACCGTCAGAACCGGATCCATAACCAGCCCGAAGCTCTTCAATACGCCCAGCAATTCGCGATGGCCGAACGCCTGGCAACCCGATGCGAAGCCCGGTTTCTTCGGCGGCGCCTGCAGCAGCGAATAGGCGGCATAGGCTTGCAGCAGCCCGGTCTGCTTGTAGTTGCAGTTGCCGTGGATGACGCAATGGGCTCGGCCGAGCGGGCCAGAGGCATAGACCGAATCTATCGTCGTGTTCTGGCGCGGGTTCTCGCGCGGCGGCATAGCCGCCTGGATCGAGGCGGCGATCTTGGCGAGTTCTTCTTCCTGCTGCGCGAGCGGCAGTGGCTTGATGTTCTCCTCGAACATCTTCTGCGTGGCGACCACGCCCTGCATTACCTCGCGGGCGAAGACGCCGCCCTGGACCTTGCAATTGGCGACGCGGGGGTCGTTCTTGAACCAGACCGGATGGCTGGTGCCGCCCCAGGGCAGCGCCAGAGCCGTCGCGTGCTGACCGGGTACCGCGACCTCGACGGTCGAACCCGCCGGCCATTCGACGTATTTGTTCTGCTCGAGGTAGTACCATTTGGCTTTGAGGATCGTGAAGATGGTCTGGGTCGAGGCATAGGTCGGGAACCCCTTCCACAGCACCAGGATATCGAGGGTGTCGAGGCCCGGTTTCTCGAGGCAGAGATTGGCGGCGATCTCGCCGGTCGTATACATCTGCGCGATGCACGGCGCGAGCAGCAGACCCTTGGCCGCAAATTTCGCGCCCCATTCCTCTTGTGCCACCAGCATCCAGTCCTGCTCGCCGGTGGTGTCCATGTAGTGGCATCCGGCCGCCAGACAGGCCTCGACGACATCGCCGCCGAACTTGATGAACGGTCCGACCATGTTGCACACGACGCTGGCGCCCTTGAACAGTGCGGTCAATGCCTTCACGTCGTGATCGACGGCGACGACCTCGTAATCGGCGCTCTCGATGCCAGGCACCTTGTCGAGTACGGCCTGGATGCGCGCGGCGTCGCGGCCGGCGGCGATGAACGGAATGTTGAGTTCACGCAGATATTCGCAGACCAGGCGGCCGGTATACCCGGAGGCGCCGTAAACGATGACGGGTCGTTTCGCACTCATGGATCAAATCCTTGGATGAGGGAGAGAATTGGCAGGCGGAAATTTGGGGGCGCCGCGGTCTAGGGCCGGTGCCGGCCTTTGCTTCCCGACACGCGGTCATTGTCGAACGGGATCATGGGCATCCTCCTGATCTTCTTGCTTGGTCCCGGCATCGCCGCAGCGGGGGCGGGAGGGCGCCTCGATTGGCGGAGGCTGCTTGGCGGCAGGGAACGCGGAATCTATACAAACGTCAAGATTTTTTTGGACAAGTGTATAGAGCAGCGATAATCGTTGAATTCACGCGCCCGCACGGTCATTTTGCCTGCGGGATCAGGGTTACGCGGTGATGGAACGGGTATGGCGGTAGCGGAGGTACACAGTCTGGGGCGGATCCCACGCAAACGGGTCGACAAATTCGCGGAGCGGCGGACCGAGCTCGCCGAGGCCGCCTTCGTCACCCTGGCCGAACTCGGCTACGCCCGGACGAGTCTGCGCGAGATCGCGCAGAACTCGGCATTCACCCATGGCGTGCTGCACTATTATTTCACCGACAAGGTCGATCTGATCATCTGCTGCGTGCGCCTTTACAAGGCGCGGTGCGTCACGCGCTACGACCGCATCATCGCGGAGGCCGGCAGCTACGACTCCCTCTGCGACGGCTTTCTCGACGCGCTCGCAGCCACCATGCGCGACGAGGCGCAGCTGCATCGGCTGTGGTACGACCTCCGGGCGCAGGCGCTCTACGAGCCGGGGCTGCGGGTGGATATCCTCGATATCGATCACAGCCTCGAAGCCATGATCTGGCGGGTGCTCGATCGCTTCGCCGAGGTCACCGGGGTCGCGACGCCGATCCCTTCGGCGCTCGCTTACGCCACCTTTGACGGCCTGTTCCAGCAATGCCTGCTGCAGTACCTTGCCGGCGATGACTGGGCGGTCACCCGGATGGTGGCCAATGCCCGGCTTACTCTCGAGGCGCTGTACCGAGGCGAGACCGAAACCCGGCGCGGCTCGTGAGTCTCGCGCCGAACGGCGAACAGCACTGAGCTTTACCTCCGTCGAACCTTGATCCAGTTCAATGTTGTCCTGCCAACGTGACGTCAAGTTTTCTTGACACCTTGGGAGGGCGGCCTGTGCGCATAGTTCTGA
>CAIUCF010000403.1 GCA_903897565.1 uncultured Rhodospirillales bacterium
GCATGTCGAGCGCTGGGAAAAGGCCGGGGAATTCCCCCGCGACCTCTATCGCCAGGCTGCCGAACTCGGAATTCTCGGCCTCGGCTATCCCGAAGCCTATGGCGGCATCGAGACCGATATCTTCTTCGAGATCATCGCCGTGCAGGAGGTGGCGAAGGCCGGCGCCGGGGGCGTCAATGCCAGCCTGTTCAGCCACACCATCGGCACGCCACCGATCAAGTTTGCCGGATCCGAGGCGCTGAAGGCGCGGTTGCTCCCGGCGATCCTGAGCGGTGAGAAAATCTCGGCTCTGGCGATCACCGAGCCCGGCGGCGGCTCCGACGTCGCCAATCTGCAGACGACGGCGCGGCGCGAGGGCGATCACTTCGTTATCAATGGTTCCAAGACCTTCATCACCTCGGGCATGCGCGCCGACGTCATCACCGCCGCCGTGCGCACCGGCGGGCCGGGCAAGAGCGGGGTGTCGATGCTCGTGGTCGAAGGCGATACGCCGGGCCTGGCGCGGACGCCGCTGGAGAAGACCGGCTGGTTGTCGTCCGATACCGCGACCTTGTATTTCGACGAGTGCCGGGTGCCGGTCGGCAATCTGCTCGGCGAGGAGAATCAGGGCTTTCGCCTGATCATGCGCAATTTCAACATGGAGCGGATCACGCTCGCCGCCGGTTGCGCCGCCTTCGCCCAGGTCTGCGTCGACGACACGGTGGCCTATGCCCGCGAGCGGCAGACCTTCGGCGTGCCGCTGATCACCCATCAGGTGATCCGCCACAAGCTGGTCGACATGGCGATGCGGGTCAACGCGACCCAGGCGCTGCTGGAAAATCTCGCCTGGCGCTGCCAGCAGGGCGAGAACCCGGTGCCTGAGATCTGCATGCTCAAGAACATGGCGACCCTGACCCTGGAATTCTGCGCCCGCGAGGCGGTCCAGACCCATGGCGGCGCCGGTTACCTGCGCGGTTCCCGGATCGAGCGCATCAATCGCGAGGTCCGGGTCAACGCGATCGGCGGCGGCGCCGAGGAGATCATGCGCGACCTCGCCGCCCGGCAGATGGGCTGGTAGAGCAATCGTCGCCTTCAATTAGCCATGACGGCCGCCTATATGGCGAAGCTGGTCGTCGCAAGGAATCTCGGGGCATGCAGGAAGCACATGAAATTGCGGAGAAGGTGGTCGAAGCCGGCCATCCTCATGGCCACCACGATCCCCATGCCCCGACATCCGACAGCGATTTTCGCCGCAATGTCGGCCTGCTGATCGGGGTGCTCGCCTGCATCATGGCGATCACGACGGTCGCCGGTAACAACATGATGAAGCAGACCCTCAACGCCAACATCGAGGCCAGCGACAGCTACGCTTTCTACCAGGCGAAATCCCTGCGCCAGCAGGTCTGGCTGGCCTCGAACGACACGATGGAGGCGCTGCGCCGCGCCGTCCCCAGCCTGCCGCCCGACGCCAAATCCTTCATCGACAGCCACGAGGCCAACGTCGCCAAGAATGTCGCGCGCTGGGAGAGCGAGCCCGCCACCGGCGACGGCAAAAAGGAGCTGCTGGCCAAGGCTCATGCCGCGATCGTCGCCCGCGATCTCGCTCGGGAACACAATGAATGGCTGGAGATTGCCGAGGCGATGCTGCAGATCGCGGTCGTTGTCGCCTCGACCGCGGTGCTGACCTTGTCGCGCCGCCTTCTGGTGGTCTGCGGCGTGTTCGCGAGCATCGGCGTGCTGGCCTCGCTCAACGGCTTTTTCGGCATCGTGCCGCTGCCTTGGTAGGGGCCCGTCCGCTACTCCGGATCCCCCAACAGAAAATCGATATCGTCCTCGGAGATTTCGAGCGCGCTGCCCTGGTCGGGGTCGAACAACCCGTCGGAGAGCGCCTGTTTGCGCGCCTTGAGTTCGGCCATCTTGACCTCGATGGTGTCGAGTGCGACCAGTTTGTGGACGAAGACGGGCTTGTCCTGGCCGATGCGGTGGGCTCGATCGGTCGCCTGGGCTTCCACTGCCGGGTTCCACCACGGATCGTAATGGATGACGGTGTCGGCGGCGGTCAGATTAAGGCCGGTGCCGCCGGCCTTGAGGCTGATCAGGAAGACCGGAATCTCGCCGCGCTGGAAATCATTGACCGGGGTCGCGCGGTCGCGGGTCTGGCCGGTCAACAGGGCGAACGGGATCTTGGCGGTATTCAACTCTTCCTGGATCAGCTCGAGCATGCTGGTGAACTGCGAGAACACCAGGATGCGGCGGCCCTCGTCGATGAGTTCCGGGATCATCTCCATCAGCCGCTCCAGCTTGGCCGAGCCGGCCTTGATCGGCTTGACACCGGAGGTCTTGACCAGCCTTGGGTCGCAGCAGACCTGCCGCAGCTTCAGCAGCGCGTCGAGAAACTCGATCCGACTGCGGTTGAGGCCCTTGGCGGCGAGGGCGTCGCGGACCTTGCGATGCATGGCGAGGCGGATGCCGTCATAGAGCGCGCGCTGGCCGGCGCCGAGCTCGATCTGCTCGATGATCTCGGTCTTAGGCGGCAGGTCTGCGGCG
This sequence comes from uncultured Rhodospirillales bacterium, assembly GCA_903897565.1. Taxonomy (GTDB): domain Bacteria; phylum Pseudomonadota; class Alphaproteobacteria; order ATCC43930; family CGMCC-115725; genus CAIXXC01. The sequence continues at coordinate 2,527 of CAIUCF010000403.1, forward strand.
ACCGCGGATTTAGTGCGGCGGAGCAGGAATGGCTTGACGCGACCGGCGAGGCGCTTCTGCCGCTCGGTGTCGCCCTTCTTCTCGATCGGGCTGCGCCAGGTCTTGACGAAGCCCTTGTGGTCGCCGAGGAATCCGGGTGAGACGAAATCGAACAGCGACCAGAGCTCACCGAGATGGTTTTCGAGCGGGGTGCCGGTCAATGCCAGGCGGTGACGGGAGTTGAGGCGGCGCAGCGCCTTTGCCGCCGCGGTCGCCGGGTTCTTCACGAACTGCGCCTCGTCAATGATGACCATGTGCCAGGGCTGCGCCATCA
>CAIUCF010000404.1 GCA_903897565.1 uncultured Rhodospirillales bacterium
GCACCGCCCGGCGTGCCGCCCTCGACTGCCTGGGGCGAAACCGGAATCATCCGCGAACGGCTCGGCGATCGGGTTGAAGGCCTCGAGTTCCGAACTGCGGACATGGTGGTGCCGACCTTGAGCACGCGGCATTATCTGACCCTGATGGCCGCGACTGCCGCGCCGATCATGAAGGTGACCGAACAACTCGCCGGCAACCCCGAGAAGTTGAACGCGTTCCGCAGCGAATTCGAGGCGATTGCCGCTGCGTATTTCAACGGCAACCAGATCCACCAGACCTTCCTGATGACGCGGGCCGTCAAGAAATAGCGATGGGCATTGAACCTTAGGAATGCGTTATCGGTTATCGGCGCAGAGTCGATGCCGCCACGACGCCGCCGACGGTGCATCCAAAACGGCAGCACCGCGCGTAGTATGACGAGTCTGACAAATATTTAAGTTGCCGCTTTGGTAAACCTGAAGCACATTACGTCACCTTGAAGCGGCGGCTTGAGCGGAAGCATCGCCAGCAAGAAACGACCGCGACCCTCGGACCGTCACCGCACGGGCTCAAGATCGCACAACTATCGAAAAGACCGCCGAGCGGCCGTCAGGGCAGTGCCTAGCGCACGCCTCCCCGGGCGTCATCGGCAAACAAGAACAGGACGTCAGGAGGATCTGCACATGCATATACGCAAATACGATTTCGATTTTGGCCGTCGCGAACTCTTGGCCAAGACCGGCAAGATGGTGGGCGCGGGGCTGCTGGCGCCGCTGTGGCCGCTGATCGCCAAGGGCGCGGACATCAGCAAGGCTTATCCCGACGAGTTGATGTCGGTCGAGGCTTACACCAAGGGCGCGGTCAAGACCGGCGACATGGTGACGGCGGCAAATGTCGACCCCCTCAAGAACCTGCTGACCCCGATCCAGTACATGCAGGTCAAGACGATGGGGCGGCGCTTCCGCATCGTGCCGACGACAACCGACGCCTCGAAGTTGTTCCCCCACGCCTTTCTCGATGCGAGCCTGCGCAACACCGGTAAGAGCAAGCTCGACGCCGACGGCAACGTCTGGACCACCGACGGCAAGAAATGGCCCGGCGGCCTGCCGTTCCCCGACCCCAAGACGGCGTTCGAGGCGTTCACCAACCTGACACTGAGCTGGGGCCGTCACGACAACGCCGTCTACGCGATCCAGGATCACGATCTCGACGAGTACGGCAACATTACTTACGCCTACGAACTCGCCTGGATCGAAGAGCAGGTCGCCTGCCGGATCGGCGGTATCGGCCCCTATGCCGGCTCCCAGCACCAGGACAGGCTGCGCTATCAGACCGTGCTGTTTACCGGCCCCGCCGACATCAAGGGCACCACCTACCTGAACAGTTGGTACTACGATCAGCGCAAATATCCCGACCTCGTCGGCTATGTGCCGGCGTTCAAGCGGGTGCGTAAGTTTCCGACCAACCAGCGCTTCGAGCCGCTGGTGGCCGGCATGACGCTGTACCTATCCGATGCCTGGGCGGCGGGCGATCCGTCGCTGACCTGGGGTAACTATCGCATGGTCGGTCGCACCTCGATGCTGGCAGCCGTCACCGACAATTGGCACGGCGATCTCGACAACTGGGTGGCGCCGACCCATGGCGGCCAGAAAGGCCAGACCTTCTTCGAGTACAACATGCAGATGGTGCCCGAGGCGATTATCGTCGAAGCGGAGCCCA
>CAIUCF010000405.1 GCA_903897565.1 uncultured Rhodospirillales bacterium
GGGCGCATTTCAGCCGGGTGTTCAAGAAGTATCATGGCGTTTCGCCGCGGCAATTCCGGCAGGAGCGCCTGTCCGGCGGCTAGGTGGTCGCTTTTTGGCATTGATTTAGATCAATGCACTAATTCCGCTCCGATGGGGACAGTTCGCTATCCGGCAAAAGCCGGCCGCCGCCGAATCGCGATGATCCGGCGGCGAGAACAAGCAACTGGAGGAAGTCCCATGGGTGCCGTCAACAATGAGCTTCACGAGGCCGCGGCGGGCGGTACCGAGCTTGATGCGATCGTGATCGGCGCCGGCTTCGGCGGGCTCTACATGCTCCATAAGCTGCGCGACGAGCAGGGCCTCAAGGTCCGCGGCTTCGACAAGGCGAGCGATGTCGGCGGCACCTGGTACTGGAACCGCTATCCGGGCGCGCTCTCCGACTCCGAGAGTTTCGTCTACTGCTATTCTTTCAACAAGGACCTGCTGCAGGACTGGAACTTCACCACGCGCTATCTGACTCAGCCGCAGATTCTGGCCTATCTCGAACATGTCGCCGACCGCCTCGACCTCCGTCGCGATATTACCTTCAATACCGGCGTGGTCTCCGCCCATTTCGACGAGACCCGCAATCTCTGGATCGTGCGGACGGACAAGGGCGAGCAGCTGACGGCGAGGTTCCTCGTCACCGCGCTCGGCCTGCTGTCGGTGACCAATATTCCCGAGATCAAGGGCCGCGAGACCTTCAAGGGTGAGCAGTACCATTCCGGTAACTGGCCGAAGAGCATCAGCTATGACGGCAAGCGTGTCGCCGTGATCGGCACCGGCTCGACCGGGACCCAGATCATCACCGCGATCGCACCGCTGGTGAAGCATCTGACGGTGTTCCAGCGTTCGCCGCAATATACCGTCCCGGTCGGTAATGGCCCGGTGACGCCAGAATACGTTGCCGAAAAGAAGCGCAACTACGATGCGATCTGGAAGCATGTCCGCCGCTCGATGGTCGCGATGGGCTTCGAGGAGAGCACCGTGCCGACGATGAGCGTATCGGAGGAGGAGCGGCAAGCGATCTTCCAGAAGGCCTGGGATTTCGGCGGCGGCTTTCGCTACGCGTTCGAGACCTTCAACGACATCATCACCGACGAGGCCGCCAATCACGCGGCTGCAGAATTCATCCGCGGCAAGATCGCCGAGATCGTCAAGGACCCGGAGACCGCACGCAAACTCACCCCGCACGACTACTACGCCAAGCGTCCGCTTTGCGACAGCGGCTACTACGCCACCTTCAACCGTGACAACGTCACGCTGGTCGACGTCAAGGCGACGCCGATAGCCGAGATCACGCCGAAGGGCATCCGGACCGCGGACGGGGTCGAGCACGAAGTCGACATGATCATCTTCGCCACCGGCTTCGATGCCGTCGACGGCAATTACAAGAAGATCGATATCCGCGGTCGCGGCGGTCGCAGCATCGCCGAACACTGGCGGGACGGTGCGTCGAGCCATGTCGCCATCGGCGTCGCCGGATTTCCCAACATGTTCATGATCATGGGGCCGAACGGCCCGTTCGCGAACCTGCCGCCGGCGATCGAGGCCCAGGTGGAATTCGTCGCCGACACCATCGCCCATGTCGAGGCGAACGGGCTCGCGACGATCGAGCCGACCCAGCAAGCCGAGGACGCCTGGACGGAGGTGTGCCGGGACGTTGCCGATAAGACGCTGCTGCCGCGGGCCGAGTCCTGGATTTTCGGCGCCAATATTCCCGGCAAGGTCCACCGCGTCCTGTTCTATCTCGGTGGTCTCGGCGCCTATCTGCAGGAACTCGAGGCCGTGAAGGCAGCGGGTTATCGCGGCTTCGTCTTCAGGGGTGAAAAGCCGGCGGTCGCCGCCGAATAATGGGGCAGGGGGCGACCCAGCCGGGTCGCCGAACGCCGAGATCGGCAGGAAGCTCGGCATGGTTGGTTGACGCGACTCGGCGACGGCATGGCGTTGCCGAGTTGCTGACGGTTGCGGGTAATCCGGATCGGTCAATCGGCTGGAAAATGGTGCTGCCGGACAGGATTGAACTGTCGACCTCTCCCTTACCAAGGGAGTGCTCTACCACTGAGCTACGGCAGCGCCGGGAGGGGGCGCTGACATCCCCCTTCGAAGCGGCGCGGACCATGCCACACGCCGCCCGCCGGTTCAAGCGGCGTCTCTCGGCCTTTGCGCGGATCTGTTCTGATTTGTGCGATTGCGTCGCGCAACACCTGCCGGGGCCCGGTCATGCCAGGATCGCACGCGGCAGCGCGGCTCGGCTCTGGAGGAATGTCGCGCAATCTCGTATGAGTGACCCATGCGACAGGGGACACCATGACGGAACAGGATTCGCCCGCGCCGGTCTCGCGCCAAGGCCAGACCGCCCGCGATGCCGCGCGCCAGGAACGACTCGCGGCGGCGCTGCGACTGAATCTGTCTCGTCGCAAGGCGCAGAGTCGCGCGCGTGAAACCACCGATCCGGCACCGTCACCCGCATCTTCTCCCGAGAAAGACTGACACGGCATTATGGATAGAATTCTGATTCGCGGCGGCGCTCCCCTGCACGGCATCATCCCGATCGCCGGCTCGAAGAATGCCGGCCTGCCGCTGATGGCGGCGAGCCTGCTGACCGAGGAACCGCTGGTGCTCGGCAATCTGCCGCATCTCGCCGATATCGTCTCGATGGCTAATCTGCTGGCCCAGCACGGCGTCAGCCTCGGCATGGAAGCCGAGGCCGGCAACGGCCGCGGCGAGCAGGGCAGCGGCCATACCTTGACCCTGCAGGCCGGGCGGATCACCTCGACCGAAGCCCCCTACGATCTCGTGCGCAAGATGCGCGCCTCGGTGCTGGTGCTCGGGCCGCTGCTGGCGCGCTGCGGCATCGCCCTGGTCTCGCTGCCCGGTGGTTGCGCCATCGGGGCGCGTCCCGTCGATCTCCACCTCAAGGCGCTGGAGCAGATGGGCGCCGAGATCACGATCGCCGGCGGCTATGTCGAAGCCACGGTGCCCGGCCGCCTGCGCGGGGCCGAAATCACCTTCCCCTTCGTCTCGGTCGGCGCGACCGAGAATATCCTGATGGCGGCGACCCTCGCCGACGGCGAATCGGTGCTGATCAACACGGCGCGCGAGCCGGAGATCGTGGATTTGGCGCGCTGCCTGACGGCGATGGGCGCCGAGATCGAGGGGGCAGGGACCGACCGCATCGTCGTGCGCGGCAAGCGCGCGCTGCATGGCGCGTCGCATCAGGTCATCGCCGATCGCATCGAGACCGGAACCTATGTCATGGCGGCCGCGATTACCGGCGGCGACGTGACGTTGACCCGCTCGAGCCTGAGCCTGCTGCCTGGCCTCGCCAAGGTATTGGGCCAGGCCGGGATCAGCCTGACCGAATCCGAGGCCGGCATCCGGGTTCAGGGCCGCCGGCTCGGCGAACGCCCGACACTGTCCGGTGTCGACGTCATGACCGAGCCGTTCCCGGGCTTCCCGACCGATCTGCAGGCACAGATGATGGCGGTGATGTGCATCGCCGACGGCGCGGCCATGATCACCGAGACCATCTTCGAAAACCGCTTCATGCATGTGCCGGAATTGTGCAGGCTCGGCGCCAACATCACGGTCCACGGCGCTTCGGCGCTGATTCGCGGTGTGCCGAAGCTGACCGGGGCCCAGGTGATGGCGACCGATCTGCGCGCTTCGGTGTCGCTGGTCCTGGCTGGGCTCGCCGCCGAGGGCGAGACCATCATCAATCGCGTCTACCACCTCGATCGTGGCTACGAGCGACTGGAGGCTAAGCTCTCGGCCTGCGGCGCGACGATCGAAAGGCTCGGCAACTGACCGGCGTCACCGGCGCTGCCGGCCCGTTGCGTCTGCGCGCCGAGGATGCGGCGGATCTCCTCGTGCTGTCGTCCTGCCTCCAGGACGCGCTCGTGCTCGCCGCCGACATGAGCTACGAGGCCGCCGATCAGCGCTTCGTGCTGATGGCCAACCGCTATCGCTGGGAGGCAGGCGAGGGCGCGCGGGTCCAGGCCGCGCTGGTGGTCGACCGCGTCGCCAAGGTGCGGTTGCGCGGCATCGATCTGGCGCGGCGCGAACAGTTCCTGTCGCTGCTGGCGTTGCGATATCTGCAGCAGGAACAGGTCATTGAGCTGGCATTTTCCGGCGGCGGCGCGATTCGGTTGGAAGTCTCCGGCATCCTGTGCCATCTACAGGACCTCGGGGAGCCATGGCCCGCAGCCTGGCAGCCCCATCATGACCAGGAGCCATAACCCGCAATCGCCGGCTGCCTGAAGAGAGAGTATTCGTCGGAGCCGGAATGATGGTGCAGGCACGTGGCAATGAGGCGCTGGTTCTGGCGCTCCCCAAGGGACGCATCCTCAGCGATGTGATGCCCCTGTTGCGCCGCACCGGGCTCGAGATCGAGCCGGCCTTCGACGATCCGAAGTCGCGCCTGCTGCGCTTCAAGACCAATATGCCGATGCTCGACGTCGTTCGGGTGCGCAATTTCGACGTCGCGACCTTCGTCGCCTTTGGCGCCGCGCATCTCGGCGTCGCCGGCAACGACGTGCTGATGGAATTCCAGTATCCCGAGATCTATGCGCCGCTCGACCTCAATGTCGGTCATTGCCGGCTTTCGGTCGCGGGGCCCGCCGACATGGTCGCCAAGGACGAGCCGTCGCGCTGGAGCCATGTCCGCGTCGCCACCAAATATCCCGAGATCACGCAGCGCTATTTCGCCGAGCGCGGCGTTCAGGCCGAATGCGTCAAGCTCAACGGCGCGATGGAACTGGCGCCGCTCTTGGGCCTGTGCCGCCGCATCGTCGATCTCGTGCAGACCGGCGATACGTTGCGGGCGAACGGGCTCGTCGAGATCGAGCGGATTTGCGACATCTCCTCGCGTCTGATCGTGAACCGCGCCGCGCTGAAGACCCGTCCGCACGAGGTTGGCGAGTGGATCCGCCGGTTCGAGGATGCCGTGCGCGATGCCGCGTGATCCAGCCGGCCGTCCGCTGCGGCTGAACAGCTGCGATCCGGGTTTCGCAGTCGCTTTTGCCGCCGTGGTTGACGCGACCCGCGAAACCCCGGCCGATGTCGACGCCGCCGCCGCCGAAATTATCGCCGATATTCGCCGTCGCGGCGACGCTGCTCTCATCGAGCTGACCCGGCGTTTCGACCGTTTCGACCCGGAAGTCGCCGGACTTGCGATCGGCGCCGCGGAAGTCGACGCCGCGATCGCGCAATGTCCGCAAGAGATTCTCGACGCGCTCGATCTCGCCGCGGAGCGCATAGAATCCTTTCATCGCACGCAACTGCCGCCGGCGGTCGATTACCGTGACGCGGCGGGGGTTCGCCTCGGCGCCCGCTGGTCGGCGATCGACGCCGCCGGTCTTTATGTCCCGGGCGGCACCGCGAGCTATCCAAGCTCGGTGTTGATGAACGCCCTGCCCGCCAAGGTCGCCGGGGTCGAACGCCTGGTCATGGTGGTGCCGACCCCCGACGGCGTGCTCAATCCATTGGTGCTGGCGGCAGCCCGTCGTGCGGGGGTCAGCGAGATCTACCGCATCGGCGGCGCTCAGGCAGTGGCCGCGCTGGCCTATGGCACGGCGACGATCGCGCGTGTCGACAAGATCGTCGGGCCCGGCAATGCCTATGTCGCGGCGGCGAAGCGCCGGGTATTCGGCGCGGTCGGCATCGATACGATCGCCGGCCCGTCGGAAATCCTGGTCATCGCCGATTCCGGCAATGATCCGGCATGGATTGCCGCCGACCTGCTGTCGCAGGCCGAGCACGACACGGCGGCGCAGGCGATTCTGATCACCGACGACGCCGATTTCGCCGAGGCCGTCGAGGTTGCCGTCGAAGCCCATCTGGGCCGCCTGCCACGACAGTCGATCGCGCGCGAGAGCTGGAACGAACACGGCGTGATCATCGTCGTCAACTCCCTCGAGGAAGCGCCGCCCTTGGTCGACCGCCTCGCTCCGGAGCATCTTGAGATCGCGGTCGCCGAACCGGGGCCGCTCGCCGCCCGGATTCGTCATGCCGGCGCGATCTTTCTCGGCCGCTGGACGCCCGAGGCGATCGGCGATTACGTCGCTGGCCCCAACCATGTATTGCCGACCTCGCGGACCGCGCGCTACGCCTCGGGATTGGGCGTGCTCGATTTCCTGAAGCGGACGAGCTTCGTCGAATGCGATGCCGCGTCCTTCGCGCGGATCGGTCCGGCGGCGCAGCTCCTCGCCGAGGCCGAGGGGCTCGACGCCCATGCCCTTTCGGTGTCGATTCGTCTCGGCGCGAAGGGATGACCGCCATGTCAGGCGAACCCAGCCCCAAGATCGTCGGCGTCACCCTGGATGAACGAACTGTCGTTCAGCGCAGCGCCGATATCGAGCATGAGCGCGCGGTCGCGATCTTCGACCTGCTGGAGGAGAACGAGTTCCGGCCGCTGCACATCACGGGCGCGACGGCGTTTCATCTCCATCTCAGCCTCTCCGACAATCGACTGGTGATCGATATCCAGACGCCGGCGCCGGAGCGCGCGGATCTCGAGAAGGTAGTGCTGCCGCTCAGCACCTTCCGCAAGATCGTCCGCGACTACTTCCTGATCTGCGAGAGCTATTACAACGCGATCCGCAAATCGACGCCGATGCAGATCGAGGCGATCGACATGGGACGGCGCGGCCTGCACAACGAGGGCTCCGAGCTCTTGCGCGAGCGATTGGCCGACCGCATTGAGATGGATCTGGGAACGGCGCGGCGGCTCTTCACCCTGCTCTGCGTCCTGCATATTCGCGGCTGAGCTCGGGCCATGACCACCCGCGGCCGCCCCTCGGCAATCCTGTTCGCCTGCACCATGAACGCCGTGCGCTCGCCGCTGGCGGCGGGACTGGCGCGGCAGCTGCTCGGGCAAGGGGTGTTCATTCGTTCCGCCGGCGTGCGCCGCGGCGAGCCGGATGGCTTCGCCATCGAGGTCGCCCGCGAGGTCGGGATCGATCTCTCCCAGCACGAAGCCCATAGCTTCGACGATCTCCAGGATCATTTCTTCGA
>CAIUCF010000406.1 GCA_903897565.1 uncultured Rhodospirillales bacterium
CAAGAATCTGGATTGGTTCGAGATCACCCAGATGCGAGGTCATATTGTCGATGGCGCCGTCGGCCATTATCAGGTCGGATTGAAGCTCGGCCTGCGTTACGACAAAGGATAGCGTCCTGCGCAGTCCGGACGGCGCTCAAGGATTTGCGTCGAGATCCGTCCGGGCATCCAACACCACCGTATGGATGCCCATGCCAAGGCTAAGCCGAGACATCTCGACGGTGAACGGCTGATTGCTGCCGCTCGGCATGACGATCGCCATGCGGCCATCGGCGGAGACGCCTCGGACAAGGCCGAGCGAGTTTCCCATGAAGTCGAGCAAGCGCTTATCGATCACCTCGTGCGGGGTGAGGTATCCCGGACGGCCGGCATTGACATCGGCGGCACCGACTGGCGGCGCATCGCTCGATCGCTGAGGCGACGACTGGGCCAGAGCACCCCCCGCCGAGAGGCTCAGGATGCAGGCGGCCAGCAGGCGCCTCCACATCATGTGGTCCCGATGCCGCCGACCTTCGGGTCGGCGTCCTCGCCGGATTCTCCAGTCTCGCGCAACACTTCGATTCTACGGATGAATTGCATCGCGTATTGCTCGGTGCCGGTGAGATCTTGCTCCGCGCGACCCGGCGGCTGATCGCCGGCGAAGACGGCACGGAGCCGATCGAGGAATTTAGGCTCCGCCTCCGTCATGTGGGCAATCAGCACCTGCAGGACTTGTTCCTGCGCCAGCATGCGTCGTTCGAGATCGGCAATTTCGATGGCCACGCCCAACCTCCCAGGATCGTTCAAAGCCCCAGGTTAAGGTGGGCGGGCCGCTGTCACGAGCATCGGAAACTACGCAGACGACGTCCATGGAGCCCACAAAAAAGCCCGCCTCGGGTGGAGGCGGGCTGTTCCGTTTCGGTCGTCGGTCCCGGTCTTACTGCATGTTGAACCCAGCGTAGCCCTTGTCGGCGATCTCCTGGCAGCGCTGCCGGTACTGACCGACGCCGCCGATATAGGAGAGCAGGCGGCGCGGCTTGCCCTCGACATTGGAGCCCATGTACCAGGAATTGGTCTTGGTCACGATCGTCGCGTTGGCAATCGAGTCATGATGTTCGACCCAGGCGTCCTCGAGTTCCTTCGACGCCTCGATCACCGTCGCATTGGTGCTGCGGACATGCTTGATGCAGTCGGCGATCCATTCCGTCTGCTGCTGCAGGCAGGTGGTCATGTTGCACAGCGCCGCCGAGGGGGCGAGTGGTGCCCCGGTCATGAACAGGTTCGGATAGCCGTGAACCTGCATTCCGATCGCGGTGCGAATATCGCGGCCCCAGTCTTCCTTGAGCGCCCGGCCGTCGCGGCCGCGGATGTCGATACGGGTGAGCGCGCCCGAACCGGCGTCGAAGCCGGTCGCCATGATGATGATGTCGAACTCGTGGACTGTACCGTCGGCGAGCTTGAGCCCCTCCGGTGTCACTTCCCGGATCGGGTTGTCCTTGACGCTGACCGCGTCGACATTCGGGCGATGATAGACCTCGAGGTAGTTGGTCTCCAGCGGGACGCGGTGGGTACCGAAGCCGTAATCGGTCGGGATCAGCAAGTCGCACAGCTTCGGATCCTTGAGCCGCGCCCGCATCTTCTTGCGGACGAACTCGGAGACTTCCTCGCTGACCTGTTCGTCGAAGAACATCTCGGAGAACGAGGCCAGCCAGAGCTGCAGCGAGCCGTCGTTCCAGATCCGCTCGAGGGTGTCGAGCCGCTGCTGCGGCGTCAGATCGGCCCAGGCGCCGTTCTCGAAATCATACTCAAAGCCGCTGAAGGTCGTCGGCAGCCGCTTGGCCAGATACTGGAAGCGGTCCTTGTAGGCCTTGACGTCGGCTTCGGAGTATTTCGGGTTCTGCATCGGGATGATGTATTGCGGCGTGCGCACGAACACCGTCATGTGTCCGACCTTGTCGGCGATCGTCTGGATGACCTGGATGCCGGTGGCGCCGATACCGATGACCCCGACGCGCTTGCCGTTGAAGTCGATCGGCTCCCGCGGCCAGCGCGCGGTGTGGAAGATTTGGCCCTTGAAGCTGTCCTGCCCGGGGAACATCGACGACAGCGGCGCCGACAACATGCCGGTGCAGCCGATCAGGAACTGGGTATCGATGGTCTCGCCGCTATCGGTTGTCACGGTCCAGCGGCCGGTGCCCTCGTTGTAATGGGCGCTCGTGATGGTCGTGTTGAATTGAATGTCGCGGCGGAGGTCGAGCTTGTCGGCGACGTAGTTCATCCAGCGCTCGATCTCCGGCTGGCCAGGGAAGCGCTCGCTCCAGCTCCAGCCCTTGTAGAGCTCTTCCGAGAATAGGTACTGGTAGATATAGCTCTCCGAATCGAACTTGGCCCCGGGATAGCGATTCCAGTACCAGGTGCCGCCGACACCGGAGGCTGCATCGAATGCTTTTACCTTCAAGCCTTGGCCGCGCAGTTGATGGAGCTCATAAAGCCCGGCGACGCCGGCGCCGATGATGAGGGCGTCCAAAACCTGGGCCTTCTTCGAGACAGTCGTGGGTTTGTCCAAGATCGCGGTATCAGCCATTTTTCCTCCAGTATCTTGCTTATTACGTCTTCCGGGATCGTTCCGTCGGTCGGCCAGAACCCTTATGTAGTGCAATGCTTTATCAACTGCCAGTGCCGGATCGGTCGAATCTTCCGCCGAGTGCCGCCGGCGCTTGTCTCGACAATGTCCGACCGGTTCCGCGGCGGAGCCGTCCGACAATTGCGACTAAGAGTAAAGAGCAAGTGGCATGCCACGGCTGGAAACGACCACACGCCAGCGTTATCTATCTCTGCTAATTCGAGAATATTGTCGATAGCGCGACGACGGTCGCGACATCCGACCGACCGGTTTCTCGTACACCGTCCGACCGCGATGGATCGATGCCGGACGATTTCCCGGCGTCTCGTGGCGCCGGCGCCGATATATCCATAACGCGGGATAGGCGGCCGGTGTGCTATTTCAGTCCTGAGCCGACATTGCGGCTTTCGCGTGCAGCGCAGCTAATGGGGGAGTTGTCATGGCTGAACCGACATCCAGTACCCGGCGTGTAGTCGGCATCGTTGCCGGGCAGGCGACCAGTGACGGCGCGGGTGTCAAGCTCAGCCGCATCATCGGCCAGCCGGCCTTGCCGGATCTCGATCCGTTCCTGCTGCTCGACGCCTTCGGCTCGGATGATCCGCAGGCCTATATCGCGGGGTTTCCCTCGCATCCGCATCGCGGCTTCGAGACGGTCACCTACATGCTCGCCGGCCGCGTCCGTCATCGTGACAATGCCGGCAATGAAGGCTTGCTCGGCCCCGGTTCGGTGCAGTGGATGACCGCCGGCCGCGGTATCGTGCATTCCGAGATGCCGGAGCAGGAAAACGGCTTGCTGAGCGGCTTCCAGCTCTGGGTCAACCTGCCGGCTCGGGACAAGATGACGGCGCCGCGCTACCAGGAATTTGCCGCGACCGAGATCCCGCGTATCGACGTGGCGCCGGGTGTGGTCGCCGCACTGATCGCCGGCAGCATCGGCGATCGGCGCGGCCCGGTCGAGTCTGGGGTGACGGCGGCATTCTATGCCGATCTGGCCTTCGATGCCGGGAGTTCGGCTGCCATCGCCCTGCCGGGCGAGCATAATGCCGTCGTCTATGTATATGAAGGCGTCTTGAACCTCGGCGAGGCCGGAACGCCAGTTGCCGCCGGATCACTCGCTGTGCTGTCGCTCGGCGGCGAGTTGCGTCTCGCCGCCGCTGCCGCCGCTCGTGCTCTCGTGATTGCCGGTGCCCCCTTGCGTGAACCCGTCGTCCGCTACGGCCCCTTCGTCATGAACAGCGAAGCCGAGATTCATCAGGCGGTGCGCGATTATCAGACGGGGCGGCTCTGACCCCGCGTGAGTAGCTTGTCGAGAAGGCCGCGGAAGGTCTCGGCTTCGGCCGGGGTGAGGGTGGCGAGGGACTCTGCCTCATAGGCCAGCGCCAGCGGCGCAATTTCTGCGAACAGGGCACGGCCCGCATCGGTAAGCTTGAGTTCGACGAGGCGTCGGTCTGCGGGGTTGATGTTCTTCTCGACCAGCCCGACCAATTCGAGGCGGGCCGCGGCGCGGCTGACCTTGGCCTTGTCCATCGCCACCCTAGCGAATATCTCGCGCACGGAAACGCCGCGGTGCTGACTCAGATGGGCGATAACCCGCCATTCCGGGATCGAAATTCCAAAACGTGACGCATAGATTTCGCCGAGTTCCTGGCTCATCCGGTTGCCCAGCGTGTTGACCAGGTAGGGGAGAAAACGATCGAGTTGCAGCACCGACAAACCTCGTTGACATTCGTTTCATATGATATGATACAAAAAATGAACTATGAACAGTCTTGATATCGGCGGCGCGCCGGGAAGGGCGGGATTGAGATGACGCTGCGTTACATGAGCGGTTTCGGGAACGAGTTCGAGACGGAGGCGCTCGAAGCCGCGTTGCCTCAGGGCCAGAACTCGCCGCAGCGCTGCAATTACGGGCTTTATGCGGAGCAGCTCTCGGGCTCGCCGTTCACCGCTCCGCGGGCGACCAACCAGCGTTCCTGGCTGTATCGAATTCGCCCGACAGTGAAGCATGTCGGACGTTTCCAAGAGATCGCGGTGCCGTTTTGGAAGAGCGCACCAAACATCGTTCCCCATGTTCTGCCGCTCGGACCTTTGCGCTGGAGCCCGACGCCGATCGGGCCGGACGAGGTCAGCTTCCTGTCGGGGATGCGGACCATCACGACGGCAGGCGATGTCCATACCCAACTCGGCATGGCCGTTCATGTCTATGTCGCGACCGCGCCAATGCGCGATGAGTTCCTGTGCAACGCCGATGGCGAGTTGCTGATCGTGCCTGATACCGGGAACCTGGCCATCTTCACCGAGCTGGGCCGGCTGGAGGTCGGGATCGGGGAGATCGCCGTGATCCCGCGTGGCATCAAATTCACGGTTGCCCCGCTCGGCGGCGCTTCCCGGGGATATGTCTGCGAGAATTACGGCGCCAGATTCACTTTGCCGGAACGCGGCCCGATCGGCGCCAATGGCCTCGCCAATCCACGAGACTTCAAAACCCCGGTCGCGGCGTTCGAGGATCGCGACACGCCGTGCCGGCTGGTCATCAAATGGTGCGGCGGGTTTCACGTTACCGAGATCGGCCAGTCTCCCCTGGACGTCGTGGCTTGGCACGGCAATTACGCACCCTATAAATACGACCTCCGGATGTTTTCGCCCGTCGGCGCGATTCTGTTCGATCATCCCGACCCCTCGATCTTCACCGTGCTCACCGCGCCGTCGGGCGAGCCGGGTACCGCCAACGTCGATTTCGCGATCTTCCCGGAGCGTTGGATGGTGGCCGAGCATTCGTTCCGCCCCCCCTGGTACCATGTGAACCTCATGTCGGAATTCATGGGGCTGATCTACGGCGCCTACGACGCCAAGGAGGAGGGCTTCCGGCCGGGCGGCATGAGTCTGCACAACTGCATGCTGCCGCACGGCCCTGACGCCGCGGCGTTCGACAAGGCCACCACATCGACCCTGCAGCCGGTCAAGCTCGCCGACACGCTGGCATTCATGTTCGAGACCCGCTATCCGCAACAGCTCACGCGATACGCGGCCGACTTGCCGACACTGCAGGACGACTACGCCGAATGCTGGGCTGGAATCGAGAAGCGGTTCGACGGCACGCCGGGCCTGAAATAGTGGCAGGAGGAGAGATCATGTCAGGTGTTCACCTGCTGAGCTGGATCGAGAGTGCGAACCATCCAGCCGGTCATTTTCCGCTCGCCAACCTGCCCTATGGCGTGTTCTCCCGACAGGGTGAGGCATCTCGTTGTGGAGTCGCGCTCGGCGATATGGTCGTCGACCTCGCCGCCCTGGAGGCCGCCGGCCTGCTTGGACTGGATGGTCCCCCGGTCTTTGATCAACCGGCGCTCAACGATTTCATGGCGCGAGGCCGGGAAGCCTGGGAGGCGGCGCGGTCTCGACTGACTGCGTTGTTCGCCGCGACCGGTGACCCGCTGTTGCGGGAGGATCCCGGCCTGCGGGCCAAGGTAATCCTCCCAGTGGCGTCGGTCGTCATGCATCTGCCGTTCAAAGTCGCTGGCTATACCGATTTCTATTCCGGCCGCCATCACGCTGAGAATGTCGGTACGATGTTCCGCGGTAGCGACAATGCACTGCCGCCGAACTGGCTGAGCTTGCCGATCGGCTATAATGGCCGCGCTTCGACGGTCGTGGTCGGCGGCACCCAGATTCGGCGGCCCTGGGGCCAGATCAAGCCGTCCGGGGCCGATCTCCCCGTGTTCGCGCCGAGTCGACGGCTCGATATCGAGCTCGAACTCGGCGCGGTTGTCGGCACGCCGTCGCAGATGGGCGTGCCGATCTCGGTCGCCGAAGCCGCGGAGACGATCTTCGGCTACGTGCTGTTGAACGACTGGTCGGCGCGCGACATCCAGGCTTGGGAATATCAACCGCTCGGGCCGTTTCAGGCCAAGGCATTTGCGACCTCGATCAGTCCCTGGGTGGTAACGGCGGCGGCGCTGGCGCCGTTCCGGGTCGATACGCCGCCGCGCGAGCGGGAACTGTTGCCTTATCTCGATGAGCCCGGGCCTATGCTCTATGACATCGATCTCGAAGTGCTGATGCAGCCGACCGGCGCTGAGCATCCCACGGTAATCTCGCGGACCAATTATCGCGAGATGTACTACTCGGCGCCGCAACAGCTCGCGCATCACGCGAGCAGTGGCTGTCGGATGGAAACCGGCGATCTGCTGGGCTCAGGAACGATCTCGGGGGCGACCCGGGAGAGCCGTGGTTCACTGCTGGAATTGAGCTGGGGCGGCAAGGAACCCTTGACCTTGTCGACCGGCGAGTCCCGCAGCTTCATCGAGGATGGCGACACCATGACTTTGACCGGCTGGGCCCAGGGCGATGGCTATCGAATCGGATTCGGGGCCTGCGTCGGGACGATGCTGCCGGCGCTCGAACGGAAGGACATCTGAGCCGGCTGGACCCGCTCAAGAAAAAGCCCTCGTTCCCTCCCGAAGGAAGGAACGAGGGCCGGTCATGGGCGGTCGGGTTACGGGTTGTTGCCGAACTCGATCGTCGCACGCCGGTTCTGCGGCTCGCGCACGCCATCCGGGGTCGGGACGAGGAGGTCGGTCTTGCCGACGCCCAGGGTTTGGATCTCATCCTGCGGCAGACCGTCTGCGATCAGGGCCGCCTTGACCGCATCGGCGCGGCGTTGGGACAGCTTGAGATTATACTTGGCCGAGCCGACGGTATCGGCGTGACCGGTGACCTTGATCGAGACCGGATGGCCGGTGCGGGCGAGTTCCGCCGCCTGCTGTACGGTCTGTGACGCGGTGTCGGTGACATTCGATTTGTCGAAGTCGAAGAACACTTGGAAGGATCGCTGCGGTTCTGGCGCCGGGGCCGGGGCGGCCGCGGGGGCAGGAGCTGCAGCGACTTCCGGCGGCGGCGGCGGCGGGGGCGGCGGCGCGTTGAACTCGTAGCGTACCCCCAGCAGGACCGCCTGGTCGGTGAAGGAGGTCTTGGTCGTCGCGCCGTTGCTGACGGCGAAGGTGCCGTTGGTGGTGCCGAGATAGCGGTAGTCGAGATTGACCTTGATGTTCGGCGTCACGGCGTAGTCGACACCGGCAATGCCCTGATACGCGAAGAGATCGTCATGGCCGCTGATGATGTTGCCGTTGTAGGGACCGGCATCGTTGAGGCGGGCGCGCGCCCAGCCCACGCCGATCCCGACATGCGGAGAGAAGCCGTAAGTCGGGATTCCGAGCAAAGCGGGGTTGATGTCGTAGATGCCGTTGACCATCGCGGTGGTCATGCCGAGGCTGCCGCCGCGGTTGCCGCCGTCGCCCGTGACGTAGCCGAGACCATTGTAGCGATGGCCGCCTTCGAGTTCGGCGCGGAAGCCGTTGCCGAAGCCGTAACCCACGACGCCGAGGCCGACATAGTCATTCTTGAAATGGCTGTTCACGCCGACGCCGCCGCCCCGCGGGCTGACGTGGTTGAGGAACTGCCAACCGCCTTCGATCCCGACATAGGGGCCGTTGGTGTATGAGAAGTCATATGGGCTGGTCTGGGCGAGTGCGCTGCCCGATCCGATCGTCGCCAGGGCGATTACGCCCGTCAAGGTTCGGAGATGTTGTTTCATCGATGTCTTCCCGAATGGTTGCGGCCGAGGCCGCGTACAGGAGGACAACGGGAGCCGGGGTGGGGAAGTTCCTGGATGGCGCCAATCAATCCAGGATGTATCAATTGTGCAACAGTTGGATTTGGCGAACTCAGTCTCCGGTGAGGACGTGACCGAGGACGGCGCCGCCGACCACGCCACCGGCGGTCGCCGCGGTCTTTCCCTTACCCTTGCCGAACTGGTTGCCGGCAAGGCCACCGACGCCGGCGCCGACCAAGGTGCCGCAAGCATCGAGCGTGAGCAGCGAGATCAGTGCCACGGTGATCGCCACGGCGGTGCGGGAGCGGGTGCGTGAGCGGGTCATTGCAATGCTTTCGGTTTTCATGGTCACGGTCACCTTCCCCGAGTGCGAATGCCAAATACGGCGCTGACGAGAAAGAGGATGAGGAAGATCAGGAACAGGGTTTTGGCGATCCCGGTAGCGGCGACGGAAATTCCACCAAAGCCGAAGACCCCGGCGACCAGGGCAACGACGAGAAAGACGAGAGCGTAGTACAGCACGGCCAGACTCCTTTGATCAGGGGCGAGGGCGAAAGCGACCCCGGACCATAGTTCAACCCGATCGTGTGGAATTGGTTGCACTCGATCCGTTTCGACGTGACGGAACTGGATCGATCGTTCCATTTTTATCTTGACTGATAAAATGGAACATGTGATCCATTTTTCCTGTCGTCCAGGACTGGTGCGAAAGCGGCTAGACGGCGGAAATCGGCCGCTGCACCATCACGACCGGGAAGCGACGACAAGAACCGTCCACGAGAAGGACCGACAATTGGCAACGACCAATCAGCATCCTGGGCTTCTGATCGATCGATTCGATAAGCTCGCGACGACCCTCGGCGCTCATTGCGCGCAGAGCTTTCTCGCCGACGGTGATCCGCTCGGCGCGCCGATGGATCTCAGCTTTACCGAACTGGTCGCGAGCGCACGGCGTCGCTCCAATGCGCTCGTCCGCCTCGGCATCGGTCCGGCTGATCGCATTGCCTTCGCCTCGCCGCCGTCACAGCATGCCTATCCGACCCTGATCGCAGGGATCGTGACGGCCTCTCTCGCGACCATGAATTATTTCCTCGAGGCGGAGGCGCTGATTCGGCTGATTCGTGCGACTGGGGCATCGACCCTGCTGACCAATGCCCGCTTCGACGACGATCCCGCGGCGGGAGAGAAGTTCCGTCGTGTTCGCGAAGCACTGCCCGGGTTGCGCCATATCACCTTTGGCGACGCGGCCCCGGACGGCGCGATTGATCTGGAGGCCCTCGCGGCGGCGGAGCCGGACGATGTCTGGCATACCGCAGCGCGTGATCCGTCGGGGAAAAGGATTGCCGTGATCTTCCATACCGGCGGCACCACCGGGCTTCCCAAACTCGTCCCTCATACCGAGGCGATGCTCGGCGCCGCCCTCGACGCCTGCGGCCCGGCCCAGGGCAACCGGCCGGGCGAGATCATGCTGGGCGGCTTGCCGCTGTTCCACACCAGCGGCGCATTGCAGACCGGGCTGGTGCCGCTGGCCAACGGCACGCGGGTGATCCTGCCGTCACCGCGCGGGTTTCGCGATCCCAACATCATCCGCAACTACTGGCGGCTGATCGAACGCTTTCGGGTGACGATCAGCGCGCTGGTCCCGACCATGCTCGCAGCCCTGACCGC
>CAIUCF010000407.1 GCA_903897565.1 uncultured Rhodospirillales bacterium
GAGGAGATAGAGCAGGCCGCCGGCATCAACCGTGACTCCGCTGATACTGGCGCCGGACGAGACGATGAGCTCGCCGCCGCTGGCAATGACCGTGCCGCTGGCTCTCGCGCCCGCAGACAAAATCTCGAGCCCGCCGGCCAGAATCGTCCCGGACGATTCGACGGCGCCGGAAACGGCCGTAACCGTTCCCCCCGCCCCGATAGTCGAAGACGTCGCGCTGCCACCCGAGTACAGCGAGATCGTGCCCCCGCTCGCGATGGTCGCGCTATAGGCCATGCCGCTGACGTTCAGTGTCCCGCCACTGATCGTGGCATTGAAATCGAAACCGCCAGAGGCGACGGTTTCTGTTCCCTGGTTCACCACCGTGCCGCTGGCGAGTCCGCCGGACGACACGATCAGCAAGCCACCGCTGAGCACGGATGCGCCGCTCGCGACGCCACCCGACAGCAAGACCCCGGAACCACCGGCCGATATGACCGTACCGAGCGCGCTGCCGGCGTTGGTGACGCCCTCCACGCCGCCTTGCAGGACGATGCTGGCCGAAGCGATCGCCGCACCGGAGACGACCTCGAACCCGCCGCTGAGGATCGTCGTTCCCGTCGCCGTCGATCCGGACAGCAGGGTGAGCACGCCGCCAGAGATCGTGGCGCTGATCTCCTGGCCGAGTGTCCGCGCCGATCCCGCGGTGTAGACGATGATCCCGGAAGCGACGCCGCCGGAGTCCACGACCTGCGAGCCGCCCGAAGAGATCAGCGAGCCAGACGCGACGCCGCCGGAGAGGACGTTCTGATAGGCGCCGCTCGACACCGTCGTCGCGGAAGCGATGCCGCCCTGATAAACGTTCTGTCGGCCACCGGAGGATTCGACCGTCCCGATCGCGGTCCCGCCGGAGACATATTCGAAATTGGTACCGGAAACGGTGGTGCCGGTCGTCAGGCCACCGGCGTAGACGGTGAGGGTGCCACCAAGGCCCTGAATGTCGGTGGCGCTGGCGATGCCTCCCGAGGATACCGAGATCGCGCCGCTGATCGATATCGTGGCGCCGCTCTCGACGCCGCCTGCGAGGATCGTCTCGGAGCCGCCGCTCGACACCACAGTGGCGAGGCCGCTGCCCCCCGCCGAAATCGTCTGCCGA
The DNA here is from genome assembly GCA_903897565.1 of uncultured Rhodospirillales bacterium. Taxonomy (GTDB): domain Bacteria; phylum Pseudomonadota; class Alphaproteobacteria; order ATCC43930; family CGMCC-115725; genus CAIXXC01. The sequence continues at coordinate 1,136 of CAIUCF010000407.1, forward strand.
CCACCGCTGGAAACCGTGTTGCCGCTGGCGGTGCCGCCCGCGAGGACAATCTCGATCCCGCCGCTCAGAATCACGTCCCCCGTGGCGGTCTGCCCGGAAGATACGTTGACGGTTTGTCCGCTGCTGATGATCGTCATGTTGCGCTACCAATTTGCTTGCGGGATTCTCGAATTCGTCTCGAAAGACTAACGACTAACCCCTGACGTTTCCATAGAAATGCTGATGCGGTTGGCGAGGCCAGCGTGACACGCCGCCAATATTCCCCTTGGTACGGCACGGTTCTCGCGCCATCATAGCTTCTTAAAGGACGGCGCGGCGGAAAACGCACGGGACAAGAACAACGCGGAGGCAGGCGGCAATCATGAGTGCGATCGATTATCATGCTCCCCATAGCGTCACCGAGGCGTTGGCATTGCTGGCGAGAACGGATCGACGATCCCGGGTGCTGGCGGGGGGCACCGACCTTCTCGTGCAGTTGCGCGCCGGTCGCGTCGAGCCGGAGCGTATCGTCGATATCAAGCATATCGCCGGGATGCGCGACATCCGCCAGGATGCGCGAGGGTTTCATATCGGTGCTGCCGTCACCTGCGCCGAGATCGGCGAACACGGGGCCCTGAGAGGCGCCTGGCCGGGGCTGGTCGAAGGCATCAACCTGATCGGTTCGACCCAGGTCCAGGGCCGCGCCACGCCGGCCGGAAATCTCTGCAACGCCTCGCCGGCCGCCGATTCCGTGCCTGCCATGATCGCTGCCGGGACGATCTGCGTGATCGCCCATGCCGGCGGGGAGCGCGAGGTCGCGGTAGAGGATTTCGTCACCGGGCCAGGACGCAATTGTCTGGGGGCGGGCGAATTCCTGGTCGGCTTGCGGGTGCCGGCGCCACCGCCGCGCGCGAGCGACGCCTACCTTCGTCTGATTCCCCGCACCGAGATGGATATCGCCGTCGCGGGCGTCGGGGTCAGCCTGGCTGTCGATGCCGATGGCGTCTGCTGCGCGGCCCGCGTCGCGATCGGTGCCGTGGCGCCGACCGCCTTGCTGGTGCCCGACGCCGGGGCGGCACTTCAGGGCTCACGCCTCGACGATGCCGTGCTCGCCAAGGCGATGGCTGCCGCAAGGGCGGCCTGCCGACCGATCGACGACAAGCGCGGCACGGCCGAATATCGCATCCATGTCACCGGCATCTTGGTCCAGCGCGCGACCCGGATTGCCCTTCAGCGCATTGCGAGCGTGTAATGTCCAAGCATCATATTTCGACGACGATCAACGGCGAGCCCCGGGAGTTTCTCTGCGAGGCTTCCGACTCCCTGCTCGACGTGCTGCGCGACGAGCTCCGCCTGACCGGAACCAAGGAAGGCTGTGGCTCCGGCGATTGCGGCGCGTGCAGCGTCATTCTCGACGGCAGGCTGGTCTGCTCGTGCATCGTGCTCGGCGTCGAGGCGCAGGGGCGGACGGTCGAGACGGTCGAGGGCATGGCTCACGATCAGAAGCTGCATCCACTGCAGCAGCGCTTTCTTGAGGAAGCCGCCTTGCAATGTGGCTTCTGCACGCCAGGTTTTCTGGTCGCGGCCAAGGCCTTGCTGGACGTCAATCCAAACCCGACCGAGACCGAGGTCCGCTTTTGGCTCGCCGGGAATCTCTGCCGCTGCACCGGTTACGACAAGATCGTCCGTGCGGTGCTGATCGCCGCCGCCGATTTGAGGGAGAAGGCAGCATGAATGTCGTCGTCAATCCCGCTCGTATCGCCCGAGACCTCGCCAATCTGAAGGTCGTCGGGACCCGGCCCGTTCGCCCCGACGGGGTGGAGAAGGTCACCGGCCGCGCGGCCTACGGGGCGGATGTCGTCCTGCCCGGCACGCTGATCGGGCACATCCTGCGCAGCCCGCACGCCCATGCACGGATCAAATCGATCGATGTCTCCGAAGCGCTTGCGCTCGAAGGCGTCAAGGCCGTGGCGACCTCCGCCGATTTCGGCGATATTCCGTCGGAAGTGCATTTCGGTGCCGAGGGACAGCGGGTCAACCACCGCGAAATCGCCGACAACCTGCTCGCCCGCGACAAGGTGCTCTACGAGGGTCACGCCGTTGCTGCGGTCGCCGCAACCTCTGCGCAGATCGCGCGCGAGGCCGCGCGGCTGATCCAAGTCGAATATGAAATCCTGCCGCATGTGATTGAGGTCGAGGCGGCAATGGCGCCGGACGCGCCCTTGCTGAACGACCAGCTGTTCACGGCCAATGTCGATCCGGCACCGACCCAACCCTCGAATATCGCGTCGGTGATCCGCATGGGGACCGGCGATGTCGCGAAGGGCTTCGCCGAGGCGGCCGTGGTGGTCGAGAGAACCTTCACGACCAAGGCGGTCCACCAAGGCTATATCGAGCCGCATGCCTGCATCGCCAGCTATAACGAGGATGGTCAGGCGGTCATTCAGTGCAGCAGCCAGGGCCAGTTCGTCATCCGGGAGACCAGCGCGATCCTGCTCGGGATGAAGGCATCCGAAATTCGCGTGGTGCCGCTCGAGATCGGCGGCGGTTTCGGCGGCAAGACTCTGACATATCTCGAGCCGGTCGCGCTGCTGCTCTCGCGCAAGGCGGGCCGGCCGGTCAAGATGACGATGAGCCGCGACGACGTATTCAAGGGCACCGGGCCGACTTCGGCTACGGTGATCCGCGTGAAGATGGGCGCCACCCGCGACGGTCGCATCGTCGCCGCCGAGGCCGAGCTCAAATACCAGGCCGGCGCCTTCCCGGGATCGCCCGTGGCGCCTGGCTGCATGACGATCTTCACCCCCTACGACATCGCCAACATGAGCATCGTCGGCTACGACGTGCTGACCAATGGTCCGAAGGTCGCGGCCTATCGTGCGCCCGGCTCGCCGCCGGCGGCGTTCGCCGCGGAATCGGTCGTCGACGAACTCGCTCAGCGTCTCAACCTCGATCCGATCGAGATTCGTGCGCGCAATGCCGTGCGCGAGGGCATGCGGGCGGTCTACGGCGCGAAATTCGGTCCGATCGGTTGCGAGGAGGTGCTCGAGGCGGCGCGCAACAGCCCGCATTACACGGCGCCCCTGGGCAAGAATCAGGGGCGGGGCGTTGCCTCCGGTTTCTGGTTCAATTTCGGCGGCGATTCCAGCGCGACGGTCGCCCTCAACGGAGACGGCTCCGCCATGGTGGTGATCGGCACCCCCGATATCGGCGGGCAGCGCGCTTCGCAAGCGATGATGGCGGCCGAGATCCTCGGCATCCCCTATGAGCAGGTTCGGACTTTCGTGGCCGATACCAGCTCGACCGGCTACAACATGGTCACCGGCGGCAGCCGCGTCACTTTCGCGGTGGGCACCGTGGTCTGCCAGGCCGCGGAAAAGGTCGTGCAGCAGCTGCGCGAACGCGCCGCGATGATCTGGGACATCGATGTCGACGCGGTTGCCTGGGA
>CAIUCF010000408.1 GCA_903897565.1 uncultured Rhodospirillales bacterium
GAACAGATCAGCCTCTCCGGAACCACGTCGGGGCTGACGTTCTCCGCCGTGCCCTATGTGAGTTCGGTTTCGGGCCTAAACTGGAGCGGTACGAACGTCATCGTCGGCGGCTCAAGCACGCCGGTCGGCATTACCGTCTCGAGCGGCCAGAACATCTCTGTCTCCTCGGGCCAAACCGCAACCAGCGATACGGTCCTAAGCGGCGGCATCCTAACCATTGTCCTCGGCGGCACCGCCAGTGCGACCACGGTTTCCGGCGGCGGCAAGGACATCGTCTCCGGCGGCACCGCTGACGGCACGATCGTCCTGTCGGGCGGCAAGGAGATCGTCTTCCCCTATTTCGGCCTCACCAGCGGGACGATCGTCTCGAGCGGCGGCGTCGAGCAACTCGGCCATAGCAGCGACAGCCAGAATGCGGGAATCCAGGGAACCGCTTCATCGACCATCGTCCTGAACGGCGGCCAGCTCAACGTCCCCGACGGTATCGCCATCAGTGCCGTGATTTCCAGTGGTGGTTCGGCTACGATCTCCTATCAGGGCGTCACGACCGCGACCATCGTCGAGGCCGGGGGTAGCGAAACCGTCTCGAGCGGCGGCAAGGCGATCTCGTCTATCCTGAGTGGGGGTGGCGAAGCGGTGCTCTTCGACGCGGTCGCGTCGTATACCCTGGTCGGTTCCGGTGCCTCGCAAACCATCGCTGACGGCGGGGCTGCGTTGTTTACGTCGGTGACCTCGGGCGGCGCGCTGCTCGTCAATTCCGGCGGCGTCGCGTTCGAGGCGACGGTCGACAGCGGCGGCAGCGTGTCGGTATCAAGCGGCGGTTTCGCGCTCGTCGTCAGCAACAGTGCCCTCGTCTACTACGAGTCGGCGACCTCCTTCACCATCCCCGGAGGCGTCAGCGCCGGGGGTTCCGCGGCATCCGGTGCCACGATCACCGTCAGCGCGGCCGAACTCCTCAGCGCCGTCACCGTCTCGAACGGCGGCGCCGACATCGTGCTCGCCAGTGGCGCCGTCGTTCAGGACGTTGTTGGCAGCGGCGGCACCGAAACCGTGTCTTCCGGCGGCGTCGCCTTTGCCACCGAGGTCGATAGCGGGGGTGTGCAAGTCATCGCCGCCGGCGGGATCTCCGAAGTGGCCAATCTTAGCGGCGGTTCCGAGACTGTCGGCAGCGGTGGCTTAGCGGCGTTGACGAAGATCGACAGCGGCGCTTTGACGGTGCTCGCGGGCGGGTTCGCCCATGACACGATTGTCAGCAACGGCACCTACGCCCCGTCCAGCAGCTTCGTCTATCTCTCCTCCGGCGGCAGCGCGGGCAATACCCAGCTCGGCTCCAACGGCTTTGAGTTTGTCTCCGGCGGCGCTCTGACTACCGGGACCGTCATCCAGAGCGGCGGCGCCGAAATCGTTCTGAGCGGCGGCACGGCGCTTGGCGCTGCCGTGCTCAGCGGTGGCGCCTTGATTTACCTGACTGGCGCCAATCTCAGCGGGACGGTGCTCAGCAGCGGCGGCGAAATTCTCTCCGCCGTGGTCGGCTCCAGCGTGACGAGCGGTGTCGTCGAGGCCGTGACCGGCTCCGGGCTTTACGCGATCAGCGGCGGCACCGCGCTGGCGACGATGGTGTCTTCGGGCGGGGCCCTCGCCGTCGGCAGCGCCGGAAATGCGAGTGGCAGCATCATCGGCGCCGGCGGCTCCGCTCTGGTCCAGAGCGGCGGCACAGACACTGCCGCGACGCTGAGCGGCGGCGGGGTCGAGGTCGTCCTCGCCGGCGGTACCGCGAGCGGGACGGTCATCGGCTCCGGCGGTATCCAGTATTTGGGCATCCCCAGCGGTCCCGGCACAGGTTTCGGTTCCCAGGGCGGAAGGGCAATCTCTGCGACCATACTTAGTGGCGGGAATCAGGTCGTCACCCAGGGCGGTGGTGCCAGCGGCACGATCGTCTCGGCACAAGGCAGCCTGTCCCTCTTCAACTATGGCAGCGCGGTCTCCGCGGTCGTGTCGAGTGGCGGCACGATCAACGATGGTGGCCTGGATTCGGCTACGACCGTGCTTTCCGGTGGGACCGAGATCGTCGACGCCTATGGTCTCGCCACGAGAACAACCCTGTCCGGGGGCTCGCAGATTATCCAGGGAGCCACCATCGCAAACCCGGGCGGTGACGCAACCAGTACGAGTGTCGTGGCGGGGACGCAGTTCGTCAACTCCGGCGGCTTTACCTATAATACCCTCCTCGGCAGTGGGACATTCGAGATCGTCTCCGGCGGTGCGACGGCGACCGACACCTTCGTCTCGAGCGGCGGCATATTGGTCGCCTCCTCGGGCGCGAGCATCAATTATATCTCGCTGTTGTCAGGCGGCACGATCGACCTGAAGGGGGTAAGCGGCACCTCGGCGTCGATCAGCGCGACGCTGAGCAGCGGCGTTTCGGTATTGGCGACCTTGCAGGTCTTCAGCGGCGCCTCGGTGGTCGACTCGATTACCTGGACTGGACCGGTAATCAGCGGCTTCACCGTGACTTCCGACGGCGCGGGTGGGACTGACGTGACTGGCGGGTCTGCGAGCTCCGCGGTCGCCGTGACGTCCGATTTCAACGGCGACCACTATTCGGATATTCTGCTGCAGAACTCCGCCTCGACGCAGCTCTACGAATACCAGATGAGCGGGACCGCGGCGGTCGCGAGCGGCGGCTTCGTTTCGCGGGTGCCGGGGGCGGGTTGGAGCGTCGTCGGCACCGGCGACTACAATGGCGACGGGCTCGCGGATATCCTGCTGCAGTATTCGGCCACGACCCAGCTCTACGACTACCAGATGAGCGGCACGACGGTGGTCTCGGGCGGCTTTGTCAGTAAAACTCCTGGCGCCGGCTGGGCGGCGGTGGGCACCGGTGATTTCAACGGCGACGGCACATCCGACATCGTCTTGCAGAACGCGGCTACCACCCAGCTCTATCTCTACGAGATGAGCGGCAGCACCGTGGTCGGCAGCGGCTTCGTCGCGAAGGTGCCGGGCGCCGGCTGGTCGGTCGTCGGCACCGGCGATTTCAACCACGACGGCTACAGCGACATCCTGCTGCAGAACTCAGGGACGACCCAGCTCTACGAGTATCAGATGAGCGGGACGAGCGTGGTCGGCAGCGGCTTCGTCTCGAACGTGCCCGGCGCCGGCTGGAAGGTGGTCGGCACCGGCGATTTCAACGGCGACGGCTAC
>CAIUCF010000409.1 GCA_903897565.1 uncultured Rhodospirillales bacterium
GGGCACCTACGAGACCTTCGTCGAGATGGGCCGCCAGCATTACGGCGGCGATCTGGCGGGGCGCTGGATCCTGACCGCGGGGCTCGGCGGCATGGGCGGCGCACAGCCGCTGGCTGCCACCCTGGCCAGCGCCTCTTGCCTCGCCATCGAGTGCCAGCCGAGCCGCATCGACATGCGGCTGCGCACCGGCTATGTCGACGTCCAGGCCAAGGATCTCGACGACGCGCTGCGCCTGATCAACCAATCCTGCGCCGAGAAGAAGGCGCTGTCGGTGGCGCTGCTCGGCAATGCCGCCGAGATCCTGCCCGAACTGATCCGCCGCGGCGTCCGTCCCGACTGCGTCACCGACCAGACCTCGGCCCATGACCCGATCAACGGCTATCTGCCGGCCGGCTGGACCCTTGAGCAGTGGATGTCCCGGCGCGAGAGCGATCCCGCCGCGGTCGCTGCCGCCGCCAAGCATTCCATGGCCACCCATGTCCGCGCCATGCTGGAGTTCTGGAAGCAAGGCATCCCGACCGTCGATTACGGCAATAATATCCGCCAGGTCGCGCTCGAGGACGGCGTCGCCGACGCGTTCTCGTTTCCCGGCTTCGTCCCGGCCTATATCCGGCCGCTGTTCTGCCGCGGCGTCGGCCCGTTCCGCTGGGTCGCGCTGTCGGGCGATCCCGAAGACATCTACAAGACCGATGCCAAGGTCAAGGAACTGCTGCCCGACAACAAGCATCTCCACAACTGGCTCGACATGGCGCGCGAGCGGATTCATTTCCAGGGCCTGCCGGCCCGTATCTGCTGGGTTGGGCTCGGCGATCGCCACCGCCTCGGCCTCGCCTTCAACGAGATGGTGGCGAGCGGCGAGCTCAAGGCGCCGATCGTGATCGGCCGCGATCATCTCGATTCCGGCTCGGTCGCCTCGCCCAATCGCGAGACCGAGGCCATGAAGGACGGCTCCGACGCCGTCTCCGACTGGCCGCTCTTGAACGCCCTGCTCAACTGCGCCTCGGGCGCGACCTGGGTATCCCTGCATCACGGCGGCGGCGTCGGCATGGGCTTCTCCCAGCATTCCGGGATGGTGGTGGTGTGCGACGGCACCGAGGAGGCTGCCAAACGGGTCGGCCGGGTGCTGTGGAACGACCCGGCGACCGGCGTCATGCGCCACGCCGATGCCGGCTACGAAACCGCGATCGCCTGCGCCAAGAGCCACGGCCTCAACCTGCCGAGTATCGGCTGACGCGATGAGAGGATCATGATCCGGCTGCTGCGCGCAGAGAGCCAACGTCGCGTGCCGTGGAAGAACGGCGGCGGCGAGACGGCCGAGATCATGATCTGGCCCGAGGGCAGCGGCTTCGACGATTTCGACTGGCGGCTCAGCCGCGCCACGGTCGCGACCTCGGGCCCTTTTTCGGAGTTTCCCGGCGTCGACCGCACCCTCGCGGTGCTGAGCGGCGCCGGCGTGACCCTGGAGCTGCCGGGCATGGCGCCGATCCGCCTAACGCCGGAATCGCCGCCGCTGCCGTTCCCCGGCGATCTCGCCTGCAACGCCACCCTGGTAGCGGGCGTGATCACGGATTTCAACGTGATGACGCGGCGCGGCCGCTATCATCACGAGATGATGCTCGGCGAGGGCCGCGGGCGCCGCGACTGGGGCAATCGGGAAGGATTCGGCGGCATTCACGCCGGTTTCGGCCCGCTGAGCTGTCGTCTTGGCGACCAGGACTACGCGCTCGGCGCCGGCGATACGCTAATCATTGGCCTTCCCGCCCACAGTTCGGTAGAAATCGATACGGAAACGTGTTGGCTCGGGATCACATTGACACCCGGCAGGATCGCCTAAGCCCTCTGCCCAAAACGATGGCACCGATCTTGCGTGATCTCGATCCGACAGTCACGGGGGGACGGACGCGCGCATGAGCATCATCGGGGGACTGGCGGACGACGGTAATTACGACGCGTTGATCGTCGAGGACATCCACAAGAAGTTCGGTGATGTCGAAGTCCTCAGAGGGATTTCCCTGACGGCGCGCGACAACGAAGTCATCGCGTTGCTCGGCAGCAGCGGCTCCGGCAAGAGCACCTTCCTGCGCTGCATCAATCTGCTCGAGACCCCGGATATGGGCCGGGTCTACGTCAAGGGCGAGCTGATCGAAATGGGCCAGGGCCCGGCCGGCAAGCGCTTCGCCGCCAATCCCCGCCAGGTCGAGCGCATCCGCCGCCGTCTCAGCATGGTGTTCCAGCAGTTCAACCTCTGGGCCCATATGACGGTGCTGCAGAACATCATCGAAGCCCCGCTACATGTCCTGAAGCTGCCCAAGCGCGAGGCGCTCGAGCGCGCCGATGCCGTGCTCGACAAGGTCGGGCTGTCCGGCAAGAAGGAATTCTATCCAAGCCAGCTCTCCGGCGGCCAGCAACAGCGCGTGGCGATCGCCCGCGCGCTGGCCATGGAACCGGACGTCCTGCTGTTCGACGAGCCGACATCGGCGCTCGACCCCGAACTCGTCGGCGAGGTCCTGACCGTGATGCGCAACCTCGCCAAGGAGGGCCGGACCATGCTCGTGGTGACCCACGAGATGGGCTTCGCCCGCGAGGTCGCGAGCCGGGTCGTATTTCTCCACAAGGGCCAGGTCGAAGAGGAGGGCACGCCCGACGAAGTCTTCGGCGCGCCCAAATCGGAGCGCTGCCGCCAATTCATCTCCAGCACGCTCAAACATTGATCATGCCACCGCCCGGCAACGGGCGCTCTCTCGGCTCCCGCAACGGGGGCTGCCCCAACCTCCCGCAAGGGATTCGTCGTCAACGCCCCGCTCACGGGGCGATCATCCGGAGGGTAATCATGAAAAAGATCGTACTCGGGGCCGTCTCGGCCCTCGGCCTGATGACCTCGGTCGGCGCGCATGCCGATGACCAGGTCGTCCGCATCGGCACCGAAGCCGACTATGCGCCGTTCGAATCCAAGGATTCCACCGGCCAGCTCGTCGGCTTCGAAATCGAGCTCGGCAACAAGATGTGCGCGATCGCCAAGCTGAAATGCGAATGGGTCAACATGTCGTTCGACAGCATGATCGCCGCGCTGCAGGCCAACAAGATCGACGCCGTGCTGTCGCAAATGTCGATCACCGACGAACGCAAGAAGAGCGTCGATTTCACCGACATCATCACCATCGCCCCGGCCCGCTTCATCGCCCAGAAAGACTCCGGCATCACCGACGATCCGGCGACCTTGAAGGGCAAGACCATCGGCGTGCAGAGCGGCACCACCGAGGAGACCTATTTCAGCAAGAAGCTGAAGCCGCTCGGCATCACCGCAAAGGTCTATGAATCGCAGGACCAGGCCTATCTCGACCTCCAGGCCGGCCGCATCGACGCCGACCTCGCCGACGAGACGATCGAGTGGGATTGGCTGTCCAAGACCGGCAACAAGGACGGCTACGACTATGTCGGCAAGGAGATCACCGACGTCGACGTCTTCGGTCTCGGCACCGGCATCGCCACCCGCAAGGGCGATTCCGCGCTGCTGACGAAGCTCAACGCGGCCCTCGCCGAGACGATCAAGGACGGCACCTACAAGGCCATCAACGCCAAGTACTTCCCCTTCAGCCTGCTGCCGAAGTAAGCGGCCTTCCCCCCTCCAAAATAAGCCCTCCCCCTCGAGGGGGGAGGGTTTGGGTGGGGGTGGCAGTCTCGGTGGGAGCAATTTCGCGCAAGCTTGAAGCGCGATCAAATTCCGACGAAATCTATTGCGATAGGTCCTTTTCGCTTGAAAAACATCCGGTCTTGCCGCGACATCACCCCCACCCAAACCCTCCCCCCGCAAGGGGGAGGGCTTATTCTTTCTCAGCGCGCCGGATGAACGAAGCCGATATTCTTGCCGTTGCCCGTCAGGCGATCTTCGTCACGCTGAAACTCAGCGTACCGCCGATGGTGATTGCGCTGATCGTCGGCGTGGCGGTCTCGGTGTTCCAGGCCCTGACGCAGATCCAGGAACAGACGCTGACCTTCATTCCGAAGATCATCGTCATCTTCCTGACGATCCTGTTCCTGCTGCCCTTCATGATCAATTCGCTGACGACGTTCACGCACGCGATGGTCGACCGGATCATCGCGATCCAATAGGCTCGGGGTCGCATGACCACCTACCCGCTCCAACAGCTGCTGCCGGCCAATCTCTATGTCTACGCCCTCGTGTTCTCCCGCGTCGGCGCGGCGATCGGCTTGTTGCCCGGGATCGGCGACGCCTATGTCCCGCCGCGGGTGCGCATGGTGGCGGCGCTGACGATCTCGATCCTGGTGGCGCCGCTGCTGGCGCCGCAATTGCCGGCCGAGCCCAAGAATTTCATGCTGATGTTCACGCAGATGCTGGGCGAGATCAGCGTCGGGTTGTTCATCGGCCTCACTGCCCGGATCATCCTCGCGACCTTGGAGACCGCCGGCGCGATCATCGCCCTGCAGTCGAATCTCTCGAGCGCGCTGGTCTTCAACCCCGGCGCCAACCACCCGGAGACCTTGCCGGCCAGCTTCTACGGCGCCTTCGCCGTGGTCATGATGTTCGTGACCAACACCTACGGCATGCTGCTGCAGGCGATCGTCGACAGCTACAACACCTTCACCCCCGGGACCTTCCCACCCTTCGACGACATGGCACACAGCATGGTGCGGCTGGTCTCGCACACCTTCACCCTCGCCGTCGAACTGGCCGCCCCCTACCTGATCCTCGGCACCATGTTCTATGTCGTGCTCGCCCTGATCGCCCGCATCATGCCGCAGCTCCAGGTCTTCTATGTCGCGATGCCCCTGCAGATCATGGGCGGGCTCGTCATGCTCACCCTGACGGTATCTTCGAGCATTCTGTGGTTTCTCGGGGCCTTCGAGGGCATGATGCGCAACCTGACGAGCCTGCAATGAGGAGCGGATGACGCCGTCCTACGATCACCGCAGCGGCGCGGCGGGCCGCCTGCTGCGCCGCCTGGAAAGCTGGGACCGGCCGCGGCTGCTGCTGCTCGGCGGCGGCGCCCTGGCCGTGGTCGTCGCCGCCTGCGCCATCGCCGCCGTCGCCTCGACCAGCCATCCCGGGATCGTCCGCTTCTGGAGCGCGGCGACCGCGATTACCGCGTTGATGCTGATCACCTTCATAGGCGGCCTCGGCGCCGCGCTGACCGGCAGCGCCGGCCGCTACGCCCTGCTGCGTCAGGTCACCAACGCCCTGCCGCGGGCCGAATTCGTGATCGACGCCCAGGGCAAGCTGCTCTCGGCCAATGCCGGCGCCGGACCGATCCTGCGCGGCCATCAGCGCCCGCTCGACCTGCTCGGCGGCGCGCTGGAAGCCGATGACGAGCTTGCCGCCGAAGAACTCGACCGCCTCACCCTGCTGGCGCGGATGGGCGGCTCGGGGCGCGGCGAAATCCGCCTGCGCCTCGACCCCGACGCCAGCCCGGTGACCTATTCCGTCGAGGTCGCGCCGCTCGCCCAGCCCAAGGGCTCGGTGTTATGGAGTCTCGAGGACGTCACCGCCGAGCGCGAGCTCAACTACGTCGTCCGCACCGAACGCGCCGGGCTCGACGATTTCCTCGATGCCGTGCCGATCGGGCTCTACGCCCTCGACGAGACCGGCCGCTTCATCTGGGTCAACCAGACCGTCGCCGACTGGCTCGGCATGAGCGCCGCGGCCCTGGTGGCGCAGGAGCGCCGGCTGGTCGAATTCATCGCCCCCGATCTCCGTGGCGCGCCGACGCCGTTCGATCCGGTCGCGCCCTGCGACGGCACCCGGCTGTCGCTGCGCAGCGTCGGCGGCCAGGCGCTGGAGACGATCCTGTCGCAATCGGTGGCGCCGCTCGGCAGCGGTGGCCTGCGGACGCGCTCCGCCCTGCGCCGGCTCGACCATGATGCGAGCCAGAACGACAACCAGGAGCTCACCACCCACCGCTTCCAGCGTTTCTTCGA
>CAIUCF010000410.1 GCA_903897565.1 uncultured Rhodospirillales bacterium
CGAAGTCCTGTGCCGCCGCTGCGGCGGCCATCTAGGGCATGTCTTCCCCGACGGCCCCAAGCCGACGGGCTTGCGCTACTGCATCGACGGCGTGGCGATGGTGTTCCGGCCGGGGGCGGTGATTTGAGTGTCGCGCTACGCCGGGTGATCTCGACAACAGTATCGAGCAGGAGCATATTTATCCCATGAGTGAGCAAGCCAAGATCATATCAGGCATCGAAGATGAGGATACCGCCGAGTTGGTGGCATTGACCTCTGCGGTCAACGAGTCGCTCACCAATCCACGCGCCGTTCCCCATGACGAGATGAAGGCGTGGTTGCTGGAAATTGCCGCGGGTAATTTCGACGCGCCACCACCGGTAGCCCGCCTTCTTTGAGGGTCGTCTGGCGTGAACTGGCCCGCGACGACATCATGCTCATCGTCGAGCACATCACGGCAGAAAACCCCATCGCCGCGCAACGCGTAGCGGGAGAGTTGTTACTCGCCGGCGAGAGTTTGCTGATATTTCCGCGCAGAGGCCGCGTCGGCCGTTTTCCTAACACCCGCGAACTTGTCGCCGTCCTTCCGTATATCCTCGTCTATCGCTTGGAAGATGACGGCCTCATCTCAATTCTCCGCGTGTGGCATGGGGCGCGGGATCGCTAATTCGGCAACGTCTGTGCAAGTGCGCGCCCCACTCTATCCCTGTGATCGGGTCTCACCATGGGTTGACTTCAAAACATTCGTTCAACCCCCGGCGAGTTGCAGTTTCTCGATATGCAGTTTCAGGGTGACCGGGCGGACGCCATTATCCAAAAGCACGTTGGCAGGCTTCCATTTGAAGACGCGTGCCGATTTCCCTGTTAATTCGATTTCCCCCATTCCCTTCCAATTCGCCATCAGGTCGCCGTCTTTTCCGAGACCGCGAGATTGATGAACTGATTGAGGGAAACCCCGTCCTCGCTAGCGGCAGCCTCAGCCGCCCGCCGCACCGAGTCGAGCGGACGAAGCTGAAAATACGATCGTGACGACTGCATCTCTATAAACTCCGCCAGAATTCACCAGGCCGACGAATCTCCAGACCGAAGCGCCTTGCCCCGCACACGAATAAGGGGCAGGTCTTGCATTCGTACATTCGTCACTCCCCGGCCGATCGTACGGTCTTGTCGTCGAGCAATTCATTTTGGGAAATGTAAGATTGCAAGACCTGACCCACGATCCTGTGCCCCGTATCGCTGTGCCCCGTATCGTTGACCTGTCCCCGAATCGTTGACCTCGTATCGTGTTGCGGGTCCACGTGTTGAGCTGAAATTCGATGATCTATTCGCACCCATCCTGGTGATCGAAATTCCCTGTCGACAGCGCCCAACCGACATTCCCGCGCGCATCCTTGACCTTTACCCACCAGTCGGCTTTCGGATCCGGTACGCGCACGCCCTGACCGACCAGCGCCAGCCTTCCCCTAATCCAGACCTTCCAGAGCCCTTCGCCATTATAATGAAGAACGTAATAGGTATCGCCCGCCTTAATCGGTGTGCCGGACATATCCCTATCCGCTTTAACTGGAATAGGTGCCGATCGAACTTCGCCTGTTATGCCTTCGACGATCTCTCCAACGCCGAGAGAACCGAGCGCTTTCTTACCATCGGGTCTGTTCAGGAGAGGTGTCGGGTGGTTGACGGTCCAGCGTCGGTATATGCAACACTCGAAGGGACAAGCCCCCCGATCAATGTAGATTGGGGGCGGCCTCACCGCTGAATCGGTCTCTGCTAGAGCCGTCGTACAGCAAAGGAAGGCAGCAAGCGCCACGCTGGGAAACCACACCGTTTCTGTGATCGCGTTCGCCATGAGTGGTCCCCTCACGAGATTGGTAGGTCAAGGGAGACTTATTCTGAGATCTTGGGCCCGGATCTTCACCTGTTCGTATCAATCGCCCGCAACACCGGCGCGCCCGCCGCCACCGGCTCGCTCTCGGCGGCCTTTTTGTACGCCCGGTACGACCGGATGCTCAGCGGCAGGGTCACCAGATAGCCGAGACCGACCACGAGCAGGGTGGCCCAGGGCTCGGTGGTCATGAA
>CAIUCF010000411.1 GCA_903897565.1 uncultured Rhodospirillales bacterium
GAAGGGGTTTCCCTGGTCGTTACCCCGATCGCTTTCATCTCCGAGCATTCCGAGACCCTGGTCGAACTCGATCATGAATACCGCAGCCTCGCCGAACGCAGTGGGGTGCCGGCTTACGAGCGGGTGGCGACGGCGGGGATCCACGGCCAGTTCCTCGACGATCTCGCCGGATTGATCCGCGCGCGCTCGGCAAGCCCGGTGCCCTGCGCTAGCGCCGAGCTCGACTGGCGCTGCGCGGCGGGATTTCCACGCTGCGGCCGCAACTAGGAACCCTTTCGATGCAGGATTACTACCTTTGGATCAAGGCGTTACACGTCATCAGCGTGATCGCCTGGATGGCGGGGATGCTCTACCTGCCTCGGCTTTACGTCTACCATGCCGGCACGGAGATTGGCTCGCCGCAATCGGAAACCTTCAAGACCATGGAGCTGCGGCTCTATCGCTACATCATGGGACCAGCCTCGGTTGCCGCGGTGCTGACGGGAGCCGGTCTGATCGCCGTGTTCGGGATGGCGATCTTCCGCGAGCCGTGGTTTCACGTGAAACTGACCTGCGTCGTGCTGATGCTGATCTGCCATCACGCGCTCGGCCGCTGGCGCAAGGCGTTCGCTCAGGATCGCAACAGCAAATCGCCGAAGTTCTTCCGCATCGTCAACGAGGTGCCGACCCTGTTGATGGTGGTGATCGTTATCATGGTCGTGGTCAAACCGTTCTGAAGAGATTTTCGAACCAAGGCACGGCCTGGCGCGCCGCGGCTTGGGCGGCGGCCTCGTCCGGATAGCGAGCCGCCGAGAAATAGCGGATGGCGGTCCAACCGCCGCTGTCCTCGGCGTCGCGGCGGAATTCCTCGAAGCCGAAGCTGCGATCGGGCCGGGAAAACAGATCGACGCAGCGGTCCCGCTCGAAATTCTCGATACTGCGGAACACCAGCCAGGAGGGGTCGAGACGGCGCGACAAACCTTGATCCTTCAGCTCAATTCCAAAGTCCTCCCCCTCGATGGGGGAGGGTTGGGGTGGGGGTGATCTCCCCGTAGGCACACAGCTGTGGCGGTATCACCCCCATCTAAATCTTCCCCCATCGAGGGGGAAGACTTGAAGCCGATTGACTTGCTCCCAGTTTGCCCTTATGCAGACCCTTGGATCAAGAGTATCCACGTTCTTCGTCGGCCCGCCAACGCGTTCGGGTGACGTTTCCCCGCTTCAGACATCGGCCCCGGCACCTTCCGTGCACCAGCGCCCCGTCTCCCCTTGCCATCTATAGTGCGATCCCATTCGATGAATTTGCAGGAACTGAAAAAGAAGTCCCCTTCGGAGCTGCTGTCCTTCGCGGAAGAGCTTCAGATCGAGAACGCATCCTCCTTGCGCAAGCAGGATATGATGTTCGCGATCCTGAAACAGCTCGCCGAAAACGACGTGCCGATTTCCGGCGACGGCGTGCTTGAAATCCTCCAGGACGGCTTCGGCTTCCTGCGCTCGCCCGAAGCCAACTACCTCGCCGGCCCCGATGATATCTATGTCAGCCCGAGTCAGGTCCGGCGTTTCGGCCTGCGCACCGGTGACACGGTCGAAGGCCAGATTCGCTCACCCAAGGATGGTGAGCGGTATTTCGCGCTGGTCAAGGTCAACTCGATCAATTTCGACGATCCGGATCGTGTCCGCCATCGCATCAATTTCGACAACCTGACCCCGCTCTATCCCGACCGCAAGCTCAAGATCGAGATCGACAATCCGACCTCGAAGGACCTGACCACCCGGGTGATC
>CAIUCF010000412.1 GCA_903897565.1 uncultured Rhodospirillales bacterium
ACCGCGCCGAGATACCAGCCGAACACCGGAACCTTGAGAAGCTCGCGCTTCAAGACCACGGCCGGGTCCTTGAGAATCTGGTTGAGCAGGAAGGTCTCGAAGGCAGCTTGGTGCTTGAGCGCCACGATCGCCGGCCCGGACGGCAGATTTTCCGCCCCTCTGATCTCGTAGGAAATTCCCGTCGTCAGCCGCAGCCACAGCAAGGTGCCGTGCGCCCACAGCCAACTAACGCGTCTAGTCATCTCCCGCGACAGCAGGCAGGGCAAGCCGAGCAGGCCCAGCAAGAGGGTCCAGCACACCCAACCGAGCTGGAACATCAATGCACCCACGACTCTCATGATAGGCTTCCGGAAGGCAGGAGATAAGGCGCCATTCCGGGAAAGGATCGCAACAATGCCGCCCTCACCCACGCCCCCAGATATTTCGTATATTCGACGACGATGACATGCGCGGTACCGCGCCAACGCCCCGATGGGTCCTGACGCCCGGCCTCGGGAAAAACCGGATAAGGCAGGATGCGGATATCGGCCGGCAGAACCCGACTGAACTCGAGGAGGCTCCGCGGCATGTGGTAATTCGCGGTCACCAGCCTGATGCTGTGATAGCCTTGGCCGCGCAGCCAGGCCTCGGTCTCGATGGCATTGCTGATCGTGTTGTACGACTCGTGGCCGAGCACGATGCAGCAGCGGACCCAGTTGGGCGCGCCGCGGGTCAGGCGCAGCACATCGGCAGCGTCGATCCCGGGATGCACGCCGGACACGAACAGCTTGCGGCCGCTATGCGCGATGAGCAGTTGCAGGCCGGTGTCGATCCGCAGGCTGCCGCCGGTCAGCACGACGATGGCATCGACCGGAGTCTTGGGGTCCACCGGCGGGTCGTCGAGATGGGAGACAAACCAGACCAACCCTGCGCTCCAGCACAGGATCGGTAACAGGATCAGAAGGAAAAGACGCCGCATCGTCGAACCCGTCAGGGCATCCGTCCGAGGATGCGGAGCACGGTGATCCGTGCCGTCAGCAGCGCAACCCCACCCGCAGCCACCGGCATCAGCAGCAACGCCGCCCACCCGAACGGCGAAATCCCGAAGCCCTGGAACGCCGTCACCTCGTCGCCGCCATGACCGAATGTGGCCGCCGCGGCAACGCCGCCGAGCGTCAGTATCGCCAGGACCATCCCCACGGCGCCGCCGCGCAGCGCCTGGCGGAACGCGTGCGACTGAAACTGCCGGGCAACATAGGAATCCTGCGCACCGACGAGATGCAGCAATTCGATCACGTCGTGATGGATCAGCAAACCCGTCCGCGTCGTGAAGATGATGGTGAGGACGGCGCCGGCACCGATGAGCGCGACGGCGAGATCGCCGGAGAGCACGATCAGGCGCGCCGTGCGGAACAACCGCCCGAGCCAGCGGTCATGCGTGGCGACGCTGGTCCCGGGGACAATGGCGCCGAGCCGCTGCTCGAGCATCGCGACATCGACCGCAGCCCCGGAATCGGTATGAACGTCGACCAGGATCGGCAACGGCAAAGCGGCGTCATCGAGGCCGCCGCCCAGCCAGGGCCGCAGCAACTCCTGCTCGGCTGCCGCGGTCATCGGCGTCGCCGCGGCGATCCCGGGCGTCCGCCGCAACAGCGAGACGATGCCGTCGAGCCGGTCGGGCGCCAACGCCGAGCC
>CAIUCF010000413.1 GCA_903897565.1 uncultured Rhodospirillales bacterium
CCCACAGGCAGGCGATGCCGGCGGCGATACAGGCGAAGGGATTGGCGCCCGACGAGCCGGCCAGACGCACCGTCGAGGTCGAGGCGTTCTGCTCATGGTCGGCATGGAGGATCATGATCCGGTCCATGGCCTTCGAGAGCACCGGGCTGCACTCATACGGCTCGCAGGGCACGCTGAAGCACATCTGCAGGAAATTCTCGGCGAAGCCGAGGTCGTTGCGGGGATAAACGAAAGGCTGGCCGATCGCGTATTTATAGGCCATCGCCGCGATCGTCGGCATCTTCGCGATCAGGCGGTGGGAGGCCACCATGCGCTGGTGCGGGTCCTGGATGTCGGTGGAATCATGATAGAAAGCCGACAGCGCGCCGACAACGCCGCAACAGATTGCCATCGGGTGAGCATCGCGGCGGAAGCCGCGGAAGAAGGCCGCCAACTGCTCGTGCAGCATGGTATGGCGGGTAATCGCGCTTTCGAACTTCGCCTTTTCCACGGCGTTCGGCAGATTGCCGTTCAGCAGCAGATAGGAGGTCTCGAGAAAGTCGCTGTGGATGGCCAATTCCTCGATCGGATAGCCGCGATAGAGCAGGATTCCCGCGTCGCCATCGATATAGGTGATGGCGGATTCACAAGACCCGGTCGACGTGAAGCCGGGGTCGTAGGTGAACATGTCCACGGCGCCATAGAGCTTCCGGATGTCGATTACCTTCGGTCCGACACTCCCGCTCAGGACCGGGAAGACGACCTGTTTGCCGGACTGATTGTCGGTAAGGGTAACCGTCTCTGGCTTCGCGGTGGCGGAATCGCTCATAGGTACTGTCCTTTCGGGCGGGTGATCTTGATGCACTGCTATAACTTTATGCTGCTCCGCACACCAGATCAATCATGGGTCAAAGTCAAATGGTTTAGGCTGCCATTCCTGGGATGCCTGAGGCTTATCTCGGCGTGGCCAGATCTGCAATCCGGGCCAGGGTCTCCTCGCGGCCGAGCACGGCCATGACGTCGAAGATCCCGGGCGACATCGTGCTGCCGCTGAGCGCGATGCGCAGCGGTTGGGCCAATGAGCCGAACTTCGCCCCGGTGGTCTCGGCGTGACTGCGCAAGGCCGCCTCCAGGGTTTCCGCCGCCCAGGTTTCCTGCCCGGCGATCACCGGCAGTAGCGTCGCCAGCAAGGCGCGGGTTTCGGGCGTCGCCAGGGTCTGCGCCTTCGCATCGAGCGCCAGAGGCCGGCTCGCGACATAGAAGCGGGCGTTCTCGGCCAGTTCCTTGACCGTCTTCGCCCGCGCCTTGAGGCCGTCCATGCCCTGCAGCAATCGGGTGCGGCCGGTCTCGGTCAAGGTAACGCCTGTCTCGGCGCCAAGGATCTCCCAGACGAGACCGACCAGGCGGTCATTGTCGGCCAGGCGCAGGTAGTGACCGTTGAGATTGTCGAGCTTGGCAAAATCGAAGCGCGCCGGCGAACGGCCGATGCCGCCGAGGTCGAACCAGGCGATTGCCTCCTCGGTCGAGATGATCTCGGCATCGCCATGGCCCC
>CAIUCF010000414.1 GCA_903897565.1 uncultured Rhodospirillales bacterium
CGTCGGCGAGCAAGCCACCCAGACCGGTCTCGCGCAGCAACTGCAGCCAGGCGAGCCCTTCGTGCTGATAGGGGCGCAGGGCGCCGATGAAACTCGGCGGCACCACGATATCGGGCAGGCCGCGGCCCTCCTTGAGGCGGCGGCCGAGCGCGCGCAGGGCCTCGCCGCCGCGCCAGACCAGACCGGAGGCCTGTTCCAGGGTTGCGACCTCGACGGCGTCGGCGCGACGCAGGATCACGCGCTTGCCGTCATCGCCATGGCCGGAATCGAACAGCCCGGCGAGAGCGCGCAGGATCGGCCGGACGCGGCCCTGCGGCAGTGGCAGGACGCGGCCGTCATCGAGCCGCAGCCGGATGATGTCGGCATCCTTGCGGTCGTCGTCGAGATATTCGAACAAGCCGTCGAGCGGCAGTCCTTGCAGCAGCTTCAGCAGCGCCGGCAGGATATCGACGCGCTCGCCACCGATCATGATGCCGAGATTGAGCTCGAACCAGTCGATGGTCGAGCCTTCGAGCAAGGCGGCATCGATCTCGCCATCGGCTTCGACCAGGCGGATCGGGAACTTTTCGGAGATCTTGACCTGCCAGCCGAGGCTCGTCAGGCGCGGTAGGTCGGCGACCAGGAAGTCGAGCCAATGATCATCGTCATCGGACTCGCCGCGCGACAGGGTCAGCTCCCCACGCAGCCCGCCGGGAATCGTCCAGCGATGCTGGCTGGACAGCGGCGCGAAACCCATGTCCTCGAGCTGCTTGGCGGCGGCGCGCTCGGTCTTCTGTTGGCGGACGACCTGCGCCGGCTGCCCATCCTTGGCGGTCACGATCGGCCGCGGGCTCTTCTCGTCGGAAGATATCTCGATGCCGTCATAGACGAAGGAGAGGCGCAGCAAGGCCACGGTCGCGCCGGAGATCGGGGCATGGCGGCGATTGACCGGCCAGAACGGCGCCGGTTTCAGGGCCTCGCAATGCAGATAGACACGCGGCACCGGGGTCGAGGTGATCTCGCGCTGCGGCAGCGGCTCGGGCGGCGGCGGCAGGTCGGGCGTCGCGAGCCGGCGGGCCAGCACGGTGCTGGCAAGGCGCGCGCGGGAGCGGGCGATCTCGCTGCGCGACAGCGGCGGCGCGGTCAGGAAGGCGGCGGCGGCCTTCGGCGTCATGCCGATATCGACCGGGCCGCAGAGTCCGGCGACCGTGTCGAGATACCAGGGCGGGGCCAGCACGCCGACCGGGGCATCGCCCTCGACCTCGACCAGGCTGCGCTGCTTGCCGTCGCGGCCGACGACCCAGCGGACGCGTCCGGAGCGCGGGTCACCCAAGGCCAGCAGCGGCCCGTCGGCGTCACGCCAGTGGCAGCGGCCGGTCGCGATCAGTCGCGTCAGGATATCGACGCCCTCGACACCGTCGAGGCCACGGCCATCCTGACCGGTGCCGCCCTGGCGCAGGCCAAACCGGTTGAGGGCGGCCAGAAGGATGACGTCCTCAGGCTTCAGCAGCTTGGCGATCGGCCCGGTTGCCGGCGCCGCCGGATCCCAGGCGCGCATCGAGCCGGGAACGGCCGCGCCGTCGCGGCGCAGGCTCACGATCAGCGGCATGACCCGGAAGCGCGCGACCTCGTTGCGGTCCGGCGCGACCGTCAGGCGATAGAGCAGTCGTTCGCGCGGCGGCGGGGCAGCGATTTGCTCCGGCTTCGCGGGCGCGCTCTCGGAGGCCAGAACCTCGAGCAACAGCGCCGCGACATGTTTGCAATCACGCCCGACCGGGCAGGTGCAAACGCCCGAGACCCTGGTCTGCGCAGTCGTCGCCGCGCAGGCCCGCGCGGCGCGGCGGGCGAGCACCGTCGCCGTGGTCTTGTACGCCTGGCGTTCGCTGCCCTGGACCGTGCCGCTGAAACGTCCATTTTCGGCGTTGCGGATCTCCAGCCGGGCGCGGCCTGACGCCTGATAGACGCGGCCCCGATCGACCGCGGGGCCGCCTAGGGAATGGACAATATCGTCGAGCGAGAAGGAGATGGCGATATACCTGAAGCCAGGGAAAAGCGGGTTCCAAATGTAACACGCGATGCTCCCTCCGGTACACCGATGATAGGTCGGGGGTGGTGCGCGTCTTGACAATGCCGGAATTAACAAGTACAAATCATGAACAACGAAAATCCTGCCCGCCCGTCGCCATGACGCGGCGGGCTTTTTATTTTGGGGACGCGGATGGCCGGAGACAGCTCGCAGGATGACGAGGCGGAGCGATTCCTGAAGGCCCTGGCGCTCTCCGGCAACATCACCCGGGCGGCACGCGAGGCCGGGGTGAAGCGCCGCGCCATGCTGGCGCTGCAGACCGCGGATCCGGAGTTCGCGGCGCGGATGCGCGAGGCCTGCGACGAGGCGATCGATCTGCTGGAAGCCGAGGCCCGGCGTCGCGCGGTCGACGGCGTCGAAGAGCCGATCATCCGCGGCGGCGACTTCCTGCGCCAGGACGACGGTTCGATCGCGGTGATCCGGCGCTACAGCGACCGGCTGCTCGAATTGCTGCTCAAGGCCCACCGACCCGAAATCTTCGCCGCGAGGGGGCATGGCCCGAAAATCGCAACCGATCCCGCCGATAGTCTCGCCCCCGAAGAACGCGCTGATCGCGTCGCTCGCCTGCTTGACGCCGCAAGAATGCGCCGAGCTCGATCGCCTGCTGGCAGCTGAAGTCTGGGCGCCGCTACCGGGGCCGCAAACCCAAGCCTATGAGAGTGCAGCCGATATTCTGCTCTATGGCGGCGCGGCCGGCGGCGGCAAGACCGATCTGTTGCTCGGGCTCGCCCTGACCCAGGCGCGCCGGGCGATCCTGTTCCGCCGCGAATTCGCCCAGCTGAAAGCCATCGAGGATCGCGCCCGCGAGATGATCGGCGGTGCCGGGCGCTACACCGCCAGCACCCGGATCTGGCGGTTGCCTGGAAAGCGCATGCTCGAATTCGGCGCCGTCCAGCATCCCGGCGACGAGCGCAAATACCAGGGTCGCGCCCATGATTTGAAAGCCTTCGACGAGATCACCTCGTTCACCGAGACGCAGTTCCGCTTCCTGATCGGTTGGAACAGGACCAGCGATGCGAGGCAGCGCACCCGCGTCGTCGCCGCCGGTAATCCGCCGGTGGGATCGGAGGGCGACTGGATCATCCGCTACTGGGCGCCCTGGCTCGACCGCCAGCACCCCACACCGGCGACCTCGGGCGAGCTGCGCTGGTTCGCGATGATCGACGGCAAGGAGAA
>CAIUCF010000415.1 GCA_903897565.1 uncultured Rhodospirillales bacterium
CTCAGATCGAGCGCGAGACCACTTCCTTCATGATTTCCGAAGTGCCGCCATAGATGCGCGAGACGCGGGAATCGCGCCACAGCCGGGCAATCGGGTACTCGTTCATGTAGCCGGCGCCGCCATGGAGCTGCAGCGCGGCATCGACGACCTCCCATTGCAGCTCGGTATGAAACAGCTTGGCCGCCGAGGCTTCCGCGGTGGTCAGCTCGTGCGCGACATGGCGGGCCAGCGCCCAGTCGAGATGGGCCCAGCCGACCTGGATCTTGGCGGCGAGGCCGGCCAGGGTGAAGCGGGTGTTCTGGAGATCGAAGATGGTCTGGCCGAAGGCCTTGCGATCCTTGGTGAAGGCGACGGCCTCGTCGAAGGCGCGTTGGGCGACGGCCTGGGCCTGGCTGCAGATCGCCAGCCGTTCTTGTGGCAGGTCGGTCATCATATAGGCGAAGCCGCGGCCTTCCTCGCCGAGGCGTTGGCTGACCGGCACGCGCATGTCGTCGAAGAACAGCTCCGAGGTATCGGCGGCGCTCTGGCCGATCTTGTCGAGGTTGCGGCCGCGGGCGAAGCCGGGCGTGTTGGTATCGACGAGAATCAGCGAGACGCCGCGGCCGCCGGACTCGCCGGTCCGCGCCGACAGGATCAGCAGATCGGCATGCTGGCCATAGCTGATATAGGTCTTGGAGCCGTTGATGACGTAGTGGTCGCCGTCCCGCTTGGCCGAGGTCCGCAGGTTCTTGAGGTCGGAGCCGACGCTGGGCTCGGTCATGCCGATCGCGGCGACGATATCGCCGGTGACCATGCCGGGCAGGTAGCGCTGCTTCTGCTCTTCGGTGCCGTAATTCAGCAGGTAATGGGCACAGATATCCGACTGCACCGAGAAGGCCAGCGAGGAGCCGGCATAGGCCATCTCTTCGTTGACGATCGAATTGTAGCGGAAATCGAGCCCGGGCCCGCCGTATTCCTCAGGCATGCCGACGCAGAGCAGACCGGTCTGGCCGGCTTTGCGCCAGAAGTCGCGATCGCAATTGCCGGCCTCTTCCCAACGATCCGCGTTCGGGGTGAATTCCTGTTCGAGGAACTTGCGGACGCTGTCGCGGAACATTTCGTGGGTATCGTCGAAGCCGGTACGTTTTGCGGTGTTGAGCATTGTCGCTATCCTTGTCTCTCGTCTCTTCTATTTAGGTTTGTTGGCCGCGGTTGCGCTCGAGCACGGCGAGGCGCCGGGCCTCGATGCCGCTGGCGTCGATCGTGCCGTGATCGCGCACCGCCTCGGCATGCTCCAACGCCATCGCGTCGCCCAGGCTCATCGCGCCGCCGCGATCGATCAGGGATTTATAGCGCGTGATCATGTCAGGCGAAGCCGAAGCGATCTGGGCGGCAAGTTCGAGCGCCGCCGGCATCAGGTCGGCGGGCGTGACGACCCGGTTGACCAGGCCCCAATCATAGGCGGTCTGGGCGTCGATGAAACGGCCGCTCAGCGACAATTCCTTGGCGCGCATGCTGCCGATCAGCCGCTGCAGCCGCTGCGAGAGCCCCCAGCCCGGCATGACCTCGACCCGGGCATGGGTGTCGGCGAAGCGGGCATTGCTGGAGGCGATCAGCATGTCGCAGCACAAGGCGATCTCGAAGCCGCCGGTCACCGCGACGCCGTTGACGGCGCCGATGATCGGCTTCTTGCAGGTATCCATCGCGATCGCCGGATTTTGGGTCGGGTCGTCCCCGATCGCGGCGAACACCGCACCCTGCTGCTGGCCGAGCTCCTTGAGATCGAGGCCGGCGCAAAACGCGCGCTCCCCGGCACCGGTCACGACGATCACCCGGACCTGACGGTCCATCGCCAGGGCGAGGAAGGCAGCGTTGAGGGCGCTGCGCATCGCCGCCGACAAGGCGTTCATCGCTTCGGGGCGATTGAGGGTCACGATGGCGATGCCATCGCGTCGTTCGATCAGGACCGGTTCGTTCGTCATGCTGCGCCTCCCAAACGAGCGTTTAGTAGTTTCCTGGTATCGTGTGTCAACGTGGCGCGCGCCACAATTGTTTTCAGCAAGGGCGCGCCATGCGTCGCAGGGGGCCGGCCGTCAGGCGGTCGGCCAGCGCAACGGCAGATGCTCCATGCAGGCGACGATGCCGCCGACCACCTTCAACGACTGTTGATCGGCGAGCTCGAAATCGGGGATCCGCTTCAGCCATTCCTGCAGGGTGATCGTCAGCTCGGCGCGCCCGAGCAACGCCCCCGGGCAGCGATGGATGCCGTCGCCGAAGGTCGCGACCTTGCCGACGCGGCGGCCGAGATCGAAGCGCAGGGGGTCCGCATAGATATCGGGATCGAGGTTGTGGAGCATGCTCGGCGCGCTGATCATGTCGTTGGCCTTGAGCTGTACGCCTTCGAATTCGATATCGGCGCGCACCCGCCGGCTCATGATGACGATGGCGAAGCGGCGAATGCCCTCCGCGACGGCGGCGGGGATCTTCTCCGGTTCCGCGATCAACTGCCGGCGCAAATCCGGGTGGCGGGCGAGATGGGCGGTTACGAAGACCAGCAGCGATGCCACGGTGTCGAGCCCGGCCATGCAGAGATGGATCGCGGCGCCAACGGCTTCGTGCTGGGTCAGGGCGCGCTCGCCGACCTTCAGGGTCGCGATGGCGCTGAACATGTCGTCGCCCGGGTTGGCACGGCGCTGTTCGATCACCGGATCGAGATAGGCGGCAAGGCTCTGGAACGCCGATTCCCGCGCCGCCAGATCGGCGCCGCGGACGGTGTCGGCGGTCCAGGCCGACAGCATCTCGCGGTCCTCAAGCGGTAGGCCGACCAGCGACAGGAACACGCTGAGCGGCAGGACGTCGGCGAATTCCTTGACGAAATCGCACTGCCCGCGGGCCTGGAAGCCCTCGATCAGGCTGATCGCACGGGCGCGGATGGCGGCCTCGTTGGCGCGCACCACCAGCAGTGACATGCCCTTGTCGAGGAAGCCGCGATAAAAGCGATGCTCCGGCGGATCGACGATGAGGGCGCCGAGCGGAATCTGCTCGCCCTCGGCGACCGGCACGCCGAAGCTGTCGGAGGAGAAGCGCTCGGGATCATTGTAGACCGCGAGCACGCCCGGCCCGCGCATCGCCACCCAGTGGCCGCCGTTGCGCGGCGTCCAGATGACCCGGTGGCCGATCTCCTGCTGGAACCGGCTCCAGGCGACGAGGTAATCGTCGCTGCCCGTGGACGAGCCGTAGATGTCGAAATCGACGACGAGTTCTCTTGGCACATGCGCCGGGATCGCGAGGTCCGGGGCAAGCGTGGGGGCGGGGGCGACGGCCATGACGTTCTTCTTTCAATACCGCGGTTCGTTCGCCGCAGCTTCTGGAGGCAACTATGCACCTGCCGATGCCGCGGGCGCAATCGATGGGCCTTGACGGCGAGTATCGCCAGAGCGGGCGAGCGCCGACCCCGAACGAATGTTGGGGGGTGATGCGATATCCCTCACCCCTACTCCGAAGAGTGGGGCGGTTTCGCTCGATTGCCGGCGCAGGGCAGTATATTCCTACACGCGCAGCCGTCCGGGCGCGGGCACGCCGTGCGATCATCGGACCAACGACAATACGGAGGAATACCCATGGCAACACAGAATCGGCAGTGGATCCTGGCACGACGCCCGGTTGGTGAAATCAAGGATGGCGATCTCGTCTTCCGCACCGATCCGATCCCGACGCCGGCGCGCGGCGAAGTCGTCGTCAAGACCGAATGGCTCTCGCTCGATCCGACCAACCGGTTGTGGATGAGCGACATCCCGCAATACATGCCCCCCGTCGCGCTTGGCGCGCCGATGCGCGGCATCTTCTGCGGCACCGTCGTCAAGAGCGCCTCGGACTCGATCGCCGAGGGCGCGGTCGTGATGGGCCTCGGCACCTGGAGTGAATACGCCGTCACCCCGGCGGCGATGGTCTCGGTGGTTCCGGAACTCCCGGGCATTCCGCGCAAGGACGTGTTCGGCCAGCTGTTCCTGGTCGGCCCGACCGCCTATTTCGGCCTGCTCGATATCGGCGCGCCGAAGATCGGCGAGACCCTGGTGGTGTCCGGCGCCGCCGGCGCCGTTGGCAGCATCACCGGCCAGCTCGGCCGCGCCTGGGGCTGCAAGACCGTCGGCATCGCCGGCGGCAAGGAGAAATGTGCCGCGCTGACGCGCGACTACGGCTTCGACCACGCCATCGACTACAAGAGCGAGAATATCGGCGCGCGGCTCAAGGAGATCTGTCCCGAAGGTATCGACATCTATTTCGATAATGTCGGCGGCGAGACGCTCAACACCGTGCTGACGCAGATGAACCTGTTCGGACGCATCGTTCAATGCGGCATGATCTCGGTCTATGACGCCGAGGGCGCGGGCGCCGCACCGTCCAACTATCCGCTGATCCTGATGCAGCGGCTGAAGGTCCAGGGCTTCATCGTCACCGATTACGCCGCGCGCTATCCGGAATCCTTCCGCGCGCTCGCCAAGCTGCGCCGCGAAGGCAAGATGAACTGGCAGTATCACGACATCGTCGGGCTCGAGAATGCCGACAATGCCGTGCGCATGCTGTTCAAGGGCCAGAACACCGGCAAGCTGATCGTCAAGGTCGCCGACCCGACCTGAACACTCGGACCCCGCCCTGTCCGACCTCTTCGGTCGCGGCAGGGCGGAGCCAAGATAAAATCATCCGCTTTCGCCGCGCTCTGCGTTAGATTTCGCCGCCTGCCCTCGGGGAGGGCGAACGAGGAGGGTCGTTGTTGCCAAGACCAGAGCGGGTTCTGAAGACGCGGGAGCGCACCGGCGGCTATGCGCCGGGTCAGGCGCGAATCGTGCAGATTCTCGACATGGCGCTCGAGATTCTGATCGAGAGCGGTTACCGCGCCGTGACCCTGCGGGAGATCGCGCGCCGCTGCAATGTCCGCTCGGGCGCCGTCAGCTACTACTACAAGAGCAAGGACGAGTTGATGCAGGACCTGCTGTGCCGGGTTCTGGACGTCTACGAGGATATGTTCAACCAGATCGTCGAAGACGAGACGCAGAGCTATGAGGAGCGCTTCTGCGCCATCATCACCCTGATCCTCGACGACATCACGACCAAACATACGACCCGGTTGTTCCCCGAACTCTGGGCGCTCGCCAATCACGACCCCTTTGTCGACCGCATTGTCGATGACATGTATCAGCGCGCCCGGGATTCCCTGAACCAGGTGATCGGCCATTTGAATCCCGCCCTGCCCGAAGCCGAACGCCAGACCGTGGCTTTGTTCGTCTCGGCCGCGCTGGAGGGTACGACCATGTTCGCGGGCTTCGAGAAGCCCTGGACCGGGCGCATGCCCTGGATCATCGCGATCGCCAGCAAATCCCTGCTCGACATGGTCAAGACCATCACCGTTGAAGACATCCACCGCGGCGGCGCGCTGTCGCGACCATTGCCGCGCCGCGCCGGGATCGGCTAACCCGTCCCACCCCCTTGCCATGGCGGCTGCGCGACCGACATTACGTGCATGTCCCTGTCCGATAGCCTCGCGCGTGCGGCCCTGACCGACCGAATCCAGACGGTTCCTGGCCTGCTGGGCGATCTACGCTCCGATCACGCCGGAGAGACGGGGGCGGTGATGATCTACAAGGGAATCCTCGTCGGGTCGACTGATCCAGAAATCCGTCGCTTCGCTCTTGATCATCTTGCGGCGGAGCAGGAGCACCTCAAGCTGATCGAGGCGGTCCTCGCGCCGTCGGCGCGTAGCCGCCTGTTGCCGATGTGGAAAGCTGCAGGGTGGCTGACGGGCTTCTTGCCGGCTCTGATGGGGCCACGTGCGGTCTACGCGACGATCGAAGCGGTCGAGATTTTCGTCGACCATCACTACGCCATCCAGATCGCGAAGCTTCCCGAGACCGGCGCCACGGGGTTGCTGCGCGCGTTGCTCGTGATGTGCCAGGCCGATGAAGTTCTGCACCGCGATGAGGCGCGGGCCGGGCTTGATGGACCCGCGCAGGGGTTGCTCGCCGCCTGGACATGGCTCGTCGGCAATGGCAGTGCCGCGGCGGTGATGGTCGCGCGGTGGATATGAGGATGATTCGGCTGCTGGCGGCTTTGCTGTGCGTTGTCGCGCTTGCCGGCTGTGCCACTCCGGGGCCGCAACTGCCGCTCGCCCAGGGCGTCGATCTCGGTCGCTACAGCGGGCGTTGGTATGTGATTGCCAATATCCCGTATTTCGCCGAACGCGGGAAGGTCGGGAGTTACTTCGACGTCAGCTTCCCGGATGGCCGTGTCCGCGACGTCTACACCGCCCGCGCGACGGATTTCACGGCTGCGGAAAGCCACTTCACGATGGGTGGCTACGTCGTGCCCGGGACGGGTGGCGCGAGGTGGCGCGAAACGCCGCTCTGGCCGCTCTATTTTTCCTACCTGATCCTCTACGTGGACCCCGACTACAAGACGGCACTGGTCGGATATCCGGGGCGGCAATACGGGTGGGTCTTCGCGCGCAGCCCCGATCTCGACGGCGCAATCTATTCCGGCCTGCTCGATCGATTCCGCGCGCTCGGCTACGATACCGCCCTGTTCCAACGCGTGCCACAGCACCCCGACCAGATCGGCAAACCTGGCTTCCAGTGAGACGTTGATCGCCTCGGCCGTTTTCACTTGCGCGCATAAACGCGGACTTATATAGTCCGCGTTATGGCACATCTCGGAAACAGCGTCGAATACGGGCTCCACTGCCTGCTTTGGCTGACCGGCCCCCAGGCGGGGCCAGCGAGCAGCCGCGATCTGGCGGAGCTTCAGGGGGTCTCGACCTCCTTCCTCGCCAAGATCTTCCCCAAGCTGGAGAAGGCGGGGATCGTCTCGGCGTCGGAGGGGATCCGCGGCGGCTATCTGCTGGCGCGCGCGCCTGACCGGATCACCGTGCTCGATGTCGTCGATGCGATCGAGGGCGACAAGCCGCTATTCGAGTGCCAGGAAATCCGCGGCCGCTGCGCCGTCTTCGGCGGCAAGGCGCCCGGCTGGGCGACCGACGGCGTCTGCGCGATCCATGCGGTGATGCTGCGCGCCGAGAAACGCATGCGCGAGGAACTCGCGGCGACGACGCTCGCCGATCTGGCGAAGTCGCTCGATGGCAAGATGCCGGCGGCTATGCCGGGCCAAGTCCAGGCCTGGTTCGCGGCGCGCGGCGCCGCCCGCACCGCCGCGCCGCCTGACGGACCGAAACGACGCCGACGACGACCCTCGGCCTGAAGC
>CAIUCF010000416.1 GCA_903897565.1 uncultured Rhodospirillales bacterium
GACGTGGAAGCCGGGGTCTGATTAAATTCGTCTATCGGTCGATAAAAATAACGGGCGGATCGCTGCCGCTCGGGAGAGAGCCAACAGCATGACCTTCGGAATCACGCGCTATGGCGCCTATGTGCCGCGCCTGCGATTGCAGCGCGCCGCCATCACCGCCGCCAATGCCTGGATGGCACCGGGACTGAAGTCGCAGGGTAAAGGAACCCGCGCTTTCTGCAACTGGGACGAAGATGCGATCACGATGGCGGTCGAGGCCGCGCGGGATTGCCTGCCGCGCAGCGCGCGCGCCGAGGTCCGCGGCGTCTGGCTGGCCTCGACCACCCTGCCTTACGCAGATTACCAGAACGGTGCCGTCGTCGCCGCCGCGCTCGGCCTGGCGTCGGGCGTCAACACCCTCGATCTCGCGGGCTCGCAACGCGCCGGGATCGCCGGCCTCGCCCAGGCGCTGAGCGGCAGCCATGACGGTGCGCTGGTCATCGCGTCGGAGCGGCCGAAGGCCAAGCCGGCGAGCACGCAGGAACTGGGCTATGGCGCCGGCGCCGCGGCTTTCCTGCTCGGGCACGAAAATGTCCTCGCCCGTTTCCTCGGTCACGCCGGCAGCACCAGCCAGTTCGCCGATCATCTCCGCGATGCCGAATCCGACTATGATTACTTCTGGGAAGAGCGCTGGGTCCGCGAAGAAGGCTACGCCAAGCTGATCCCTCAGGTCGTCAAATCCGCACTGGCCAATGCCGGGGTTGCGGTCACCGATATCGCCCATTTCATCCTGCCGTCACCCTTTAAGGGCGCGGCCGACGCCATCGCCAAGCGGGTCGGCTTTGCCGGAGCCGTCGCCGATAATCTCGGCGAGTGGTGCGGGCATGCCGGCAGCGCCCATGGCTTGCTGATGCTCGCGGATGTCCTGGAGCGGGCGACGCCCGGCGAGAAGATCGTGCTGATCGGCTTTGGCCAGGGCGTCGACGCCCTCGTGCTGGAAGCGACCGACGAAATCCTGGCTCGTCGCCCGAACGGCGGTGTCGAGGCGGCGAAGAGCGGCGGCATCATCACCGATTCCTATATGCGCATGCTGTCCTTCTACGGCGAGGTCAAACCCGAATGGGGCATGCGTGGCGAGAAGAACGACAAGGCCTCGCTGAGCGCGCAGAACCGGGTCGCCGATCGTCTCGCCGGGTTCGTCGCCGGCACCTGCCGCGCCTGCGGCACCGTGCAGTTCCCGCGTCTCGCCTATTGCGTCAATCCCGCCTGCAACGCGCCGGCGGCGCAGTTCGACGATCATCCGCTGACCGAGGAATCGGCGGCGGTGCTGACCTATACCGCGGATTGGCTGTCCTATTACCCGGCGCCGCCGCTCTATGTCGGCTTCGCGCAGTTCGAGTCCGGCGCGCGGCTGATGATGGAGATGGTCGATGTCGGTCCGGACGGGCTCGATGTCGGCGTCAAGCTGCGCACCGTCTTCCGTATCAAGGAACGCGATCGTCAGCGCGGGTATAATCGCTATTTCTGGAAAGCGACCCCGGTCGCAAGCTGAAGGACAGGTTCATGGCCACGGGAATCAAGGACAAGGTCGCCATCCTCGGCATGGGCTGCGCCCGTTTCGGCGAGCGCTGGGATGTCGGCACCGAGGAACTGCTCGCGGAAGCCTTCGACGAAGCGTTGAAGGACGCCGGCATCGAGCGCAGCCAGATCGACGCCGCCTGGTTCGGCTCGGCACTCGACAACGTCAATGTCGGCAATTCGGCGATCCCGGCGTCGATCGCGCTCCGGCTCGACGGCATCCCGGTCAGCCGGGTCGAGAACATGTGCGCGACCGGCACCGAGACCCTGCGCGGCGCCGCCTATGCGGTGGCGAGCGGCGCCGTCGACATCGCCCTCGCGGTCGGCGTCGAAAAGCTCAAGGATACCGGCTATGGCGGCCTGCCGATCCCCTACAAGGGCACGCTCAACGACCTCTGGCTGCCCCAGGTCTCGGCCCCGGCCGGCTTCGCCCAGCTGGCCGGCGGCTATCGCGCCAAGCACGGCATCAGCCGCGAGGATCTGAAGCGGGCGATGGCCCATGTCTCGTGGAAGAGCCATCGGAACGGCACGCTCAGCCCCAAGGCGCATCTGCGCAAGGAGGTCTCGATCGAGACCATTCTCAACGCCCCGATGATCGCCGAGCCGCTCGGGCTTTTCGATTGCTGCGGCGTCAGCGACGGTGCCGCGGCGGCGATCGTGACGACGCCCGAGATCGCCCGCGCGCTGGGCAAGCGCGACCTAGTGACGATCAAGGCGATCCAGCTCTCGATCAGCTCCGGCATCGAATCGACGATGTCGAGCTGGGACGGCAGCTTCGTGCGCAACACGCGGACGGCGGCGACCCGTGCCTACAAGGAAGCCGGCATCACCGATCCACGCAAGCAGCTCAGCCTGATGGAGGTCCATGACTGCTTCTCGATCACCGAGCTGGTGACGATGGAGGATCTGTTCGTGGCCGGCGAGGGCAGGGCGGTTAACGACATTCTCGACGGCTTCTTCGATCGCGATGGTGGCGTGCCGTGCCAGATCGATGGCGGCTTGAAATGCTTCGGCCACCCGGTCGCGGCCTCGGGCCTGCGCATGGCGTATGAGTGCTACAACCAGCTGCTCGGCCGTGCCGGCGCGCGTCAGATCGCGTCGCCTAGCCTCGCGCTCACGCATAATCTTGGCGGCGTGCCCTATCAGGGGATTGCTGCGATCTCTGTTTTCGGCTTACACGGCTAAACGTTCAAGAAAATCGGGAGTATAAAATGGCCGGGCTATATTTCGACGAATTGCAGGTCGGACAAATCTTCAAACACGCGATCCGCCGCACCGTGACCGAAGCCGACAACGTCTTCTTCACTGCGCTGACGCACAACCCCGCGCAGTTGCATCTCGACGAGGAATACTGCCGCGAGCACACCGAATTCGGCCAGCGCATCGTCAA
>CAIUCF010000417.1 GCA_903897565.1 uncultured Rhodospirillales bacterium
AGCCTGGTGCTGCGTGACTATCATATCGACAATCTGATGCTGCTGCCGGATCGTCCGGGCGTGCGCGCCTGCGGGCTGCTCGATTTCCAGGACGCACTGATCGGTCCAGTCACCTACGACATCATCTCCCTGATAGAGGACGCCCGCCGCGACGTTTCGCCCGGCGTCGCCGCCGAGGTGCTGCTGCACTACCTGGCGGCAAACCCGACGGTCGATCGCGAGGCCTTTGCCCGCTCCCTGGCAATCCTCGGCGCCCAACGCCACGCCAAGGTCATCGGGATCTTTTGTCGACTGATGCGCCGCGACGGCAAACCGGTGTATCTGAAGCATCTGCCGCGACTCTGGCGTTTGTTGGAGGGCCAACTCGCCCATCCGGCCCTGGCGCCGGTCCGCGACTGGTTCGACGAGAGGGTCCCAAGGGTGGTACGAGGATTTCCTGCAGGGCTGGGCGATGGTTAAAAGTGGCGAGGTGGTCATCGGCTTTCCGTCATCCCCGCGAAGGCGGGGATCCATGCTGCGACGGGCGAGCGTGCGGAAAACTGGGTCCCCGCCTTCGCGGGGATGACGGCACAAGAAGCGCGGATTGGTGATTCTCTTAACAACGACCCATAGGGTCGGGTAGCGAGACAGATGAGTATTCAGGTCAAGACCGCGATGGTGCTGGCGGCGGGACGGGGCGAGCGGTTGCGGCCGATCACCGATCGCATTCCGAAACCGCTGGTGCAGCTCGGCGGCCGCGCCCTGCTCGATCATGCGATCGACCGGCTGGAAACCGCCGGCGTCGAGCGCGTCGTCGTCAATGTCCATTATCTCGGCGAGCAGATCGTCGAGCAGCTCAGCCATCGCACCAGTCCCGAGATCGTGATCTCGCGCGAGCCGGCCCTGCTCGAAACCGGCGGGGCCATCGTCAATGCCCTGTCGCTGCTCGGCGACCAGCCCTTCTATGCCGTCAATGCCGACAGCTACTGGCTCGACGGCACCGTCAGCGCGCTCGGCCGCCTTGCCGCCGCCTTCGACCCGGCGACGACCGACGCGGTGCTGCTGCTGCAACGCACCGTCAGCGCCGTCGGCTACGACCGCGAGGACGGGGATTTCATGCTCGACCCGCTCGGCGTGCCGACGCGACGCGGCGAGAGCGAGATCGCGCCATATCTGTTCGCCGGCATCCAGCTACTGTCGCCCAAGCTGTTCCACAATCCGCCTGCCGGCCCGTTCTCGCTCAACCGCATCTATGACGCGGCGCTCGAAGCGGGACGGCTGCGCGCCGTGGTGCATGACGGCGAATGGTATCATGTCAGCACCCCGGAAGGGCTCGCCCTGGTCGAAGCCCGGCTCGAACTGCGCCGCACCGAGCACTGATACGGAATCCCGGCGATGGCAGAAGCTGCGGTCAACGTCTTCACCATCGCCGGGGATCAGCCCTTCCTCGACAGCCTTGCCGTGGGCATCATCGCCCGCTACGGCGCGACGCCGCTCGGCCTTGCCGCGGTCAGCGTCATCCTGCCGACCCGCCGCGCCTGCCGCGGCCTGCACGAAGCCTTCCTCCGCGAGTGCGGCGGCCGACCGACCCTGCTGCCGCGGCTGCTGCCGCTCGGCGATCTCGATGCCGAGGAACTCGATCTCACCTTGGGCGATGATTCCGGCAACAGCCTCGCCATCCCGCCGGCCTTGCCGGAGCTGCGGCGGCGCCTGCTGCTGACCCAATTGATCCTGCGCTGGGGTCAGCAGACCGGTCATGGCCCGATCCTGCCGGCCCAGGCCGCGGTATTGGCGCGCGATCTCGGCCGCCTGCTCGACCAGGTCCAGACCGAACGCCTGGGCTTCGCAGCGCTCGACAGCATCGTGCCCGAGGAACTGGCCGAGCATTGGCAGATCACCCGCAAGTTCCTCGAGATCGTCACCTCGGCCTGGCCCGACGTGCTCGCCGCGTTCGATGCCCTCGACCCGGCGGCGCGGCGCAACCGGCTGATCGAGGGCCAGATCGCCGCCTGGCGGGCGCAGCCGCCGCGCCATCCCGTGATCGCCGCCGGCTTCGCCGCCGCCAGCCCCGCGGCCGCAGATCTGCTCACCTTCCTCGCCTATCAGGAGCGGGGCGCGGTCGTGCTGCCGGGCGTCGACACCGAGGCCGATGACGCGCTCTGGGCCGCGATCGGCAGCGACCCGACCCATCCGCAATACGGCCTCCATCACCTGCTGGTCGCGCTCGGCACCACCCATGACAGCCTGCGCGTCTGGCCCGAGGACTCGGCGCCCTCGCCGCGGACCCGCCTGGTCAGCGAGATCATGCGGCCGGCTTCGGTCAGCGACAGCTGGACCGAGCTCGGCCATCTCGATGCCGCGAGCCTGGACGGCATCGCGCGCTACGACTGCGCCGGTGCCCAGGAAGAGGCCGGGGTCATCGCCCTGCTGCTGCGGGCGCAGTTGGAAACACCCGGCGCGACCGCGATGCTGGTGACGCCCGACCGTGGCCTCGCCCGCCGTGTCGCCGGCGAACTCAAGCGCTGGGACATCGATATCGACGATTCCGCCGGTATCGCCCTCAACCTGACCCCGCCTGGTGTCTTCCTGCGCCTGATCGCGCAGGCCGCCGCCGAAGAGCTCGCGCCGATCCCGCTGCTGGCCCTGCTCAAGCATCCGCTCTCCGGGCTCGGCTACGAGACCGGCGCGCTGCGCGCCCTCGTTCGCCGCCTGGAAGTGCGTAGCCTGCGCGGGCCACGTCCGGCGCCGGGGCTCACCGGGCTGGCGGCGCTGGCCCATCCCGGCGCCGAGCCGGAAATCGCCGCAATGCTCACCCGGCTCGCCGACGCGATGGCGCCGTTCCTCGACCTGATCGCGCAGCCCGAGGCCAGTCTTCACGATCTCCTCACCGCGCATCTCCAGACCGCCGAGGTCCTCGCCGCCACGCCGGACAAACCGGGCAGCGACCGGCTCTGGGACGAAGAAGCGGGCGCGGCGCTCGCCGATTTCGTCACCGAACTGCGCGACGCCGCCGGTGATTTCATGGCGATTGCCGGCGGCGACTATCCGGTCTTGCTGGAAACCCTGCTCGCCGGCGGCACGGTGCGGCCGCGCTTCGGCAAGCATCCGCGGCTGCAGATCCTCGGCGCGCTCGAAGCCCGGCTGCAGCATGCCGATCTGATGATCCTCGGCGGCCTCAACGAAGGCGTCTGGCCGGCCGAGCCCGGCCAGGATCCCTGGATGTCACGGCCGATGCGGGCGAGCTTCGGCCTACCGCCCGGCGATGCCCAGATCGGCCTCGCCGCCCATGATTTCGCCGCCGGGCTGATGGCGAAGCAAGTCGTCCTGACCCGGGCGCTGCGGGTCGACGGCGCGCCGACGGTGCCGTCGCGGTGGCTGCTGCGCCTGGAAACCCTGCTGACCGCGAGCGGCCTGGCCTTGGCCACCGCCGCGCCCGCCATTGCCTGGCAGGATGCACTCGACCGGCCCGATACGATCATCCGCCTCGAAGCACCGGCCCCCCGACCGCCGGTCAGCGCCCGGCCGCATTCACTGTCGGTGACCGAGATCGAAACCTGGCGGCGGGATCCCTACGCGATCTACGCCAAGCATATCCTGAAGCTCACCAGCCTCGACCCGATCGACCAGGATCCGGGCGCCGCCGATCGCGGCAGCTTCATCCACCTGGCACTGGACGCGTATCTGCAGATTTCACCGCGGCCGCTCGGCGACGCCGCGCTCGCAGCGTTGCTGGATTGCGGCCGTCGTGCCTTTGGCGAAACCCTGGCGCAGCCCGGCATCTGGGCGTTTTGGTGGCCGCGCTTCGAGCGCATCGCGCGCTGGTTCCTCGACTGGGAAGCCGGCCGCAGCGATCAGATCGTCGAGAGCTATACCGAGCGCCGCGGCTCCTTGATGCTCCCGACCGCGCCGGAGCCCTTCGAGCTGCGCGCCCGCGCCGATCGCATCGACCGCCTGAGCGACGGTGGCCTCGTCATCATCGACTACAAGACCGGCGGGGTGCCGACGGCGAAGGAGGTCGAGCTCGGCTTTTCACCGCAATTGCCCCTGGAAGCGGCAATGGCAGCGGCCGGCGGCTTCGATCGCGTCCCCGGACTGCCCGTCAGGGATCTCCTCTACCTCAAGCTTTCCGGCG
This sequence comes from uncultured Rhodospirillales bacterium, assembly GCA_903897565.1. Lineage (GTDB taxonomy): Bacteria > Pseudomonadota > Alphaproteobacteria > ATCC43930 > CGMCC-115725 > CAIXXC01. The sequence continues at coordinate 4,112 of CAIUCF010000417.1, forward strand.
GCGATCCGGCCGGCGAGGAAATCCGCGCGGGCGGCGCCAAGGCCGTCCCCGACGCGCTGGCGACCGACGCCCTCGACGGGCTGGAGGCCCTGATCCGGGTGTTCGCCGATCCGGCTACGCCCTATCGCGCGCAGCCCGATCCCGACCGGGCGCCGCGCTATAGCGATTACGCCCATCTCGCCCGGCTCGACGAATGGGGCGGAGGCAGCGGCGAATGACGCTTAGCCTCGATGCCGATCGCGCCCAGCGCCGCGCGGCCGATGCCGCCCGCTCGGTCTGGGTCTCGGCCTCCGCCGGCAGCGGCAAGACCAAGGTCCTGACCGACCGGGTGCTCAACCTGCTGCTGACCGGCGCCGCGCCCGACCGCTTGCTGTGCCTGACCTTCACCAAGGCCGCCGCGGCCGAAATGTCGAACCGCATCAACGAGCGGCTCAGCAAATGGACGGTCGCCGAGGACACCGAACTCCGCGACGATATCGCGAGATTGACCGGTTGGCCTGCCGACGCCGAGATCTGCCGCACCGCCCGCCGGCTGTTCGCCCGGGTGCTCGATACCCCCGGCGGCATGCGCATCCTGACGATCCATGCCTTCTGCCAGTCGATCCTGCGGCGCTTCCCGCTTGAAGCCGAGATCATCCCTAATTTCGAGGTCATGGATGATCGCAGCGCGGCCGAACTCCAGGCAGAAGCCCGCAACGCCGTGCTCGCCGCCGCCCGCGCGGAACCCGCCAGCCCGCTTGCCGCGGCGTTGGCCGAGATCACGGCGCGGGTCGAGGAGAACGGCTTCGCCAAGCTCTTGACCGAGTTGCAGGGCAAACGTGGCGCGCTGCAGTCGGTGCTGCAGGAGGCGGGCGGCATCGATCGCTACGTCGAGGCGCTTTGGCGTTCGCTCGGGCTGACGCCCGGCACCCGGCGGGAAGATTATCTTGCCGCCGCCGCTGCCGAGGAGGCCTTCGATGGCGCGGCCCTGCGCGAGGCCTGCCGCTGCCTTCTCGCTTCGGATAAGTCGACGGATCAGGCGAGTGGCGCCGCCATGGCCGGATGGCTGGCCGCAACCCCCGCGGACCGGGTTGCAGGCTGGGCCGATTACCTGTCGGTCTTCCTGACGGAGAAATCCTTGATCCGCGCCCGCCTGGCGACGGCCAATGTCGTCAAGGCGCAGCCCTGGATCCTCCCCGCCCTGCAGGCCGAGGCGGAACGGGTCGATCGCGTCCGCCTGCGCCTTGCCGCGATCGCCGCCGCCACGGCGGCCGGGGCGCTCGCCCGCTTCGCCGACGGCTTCCTCGGCCACTACGCCCGCGAGAAGCGCCAGCGCGGCCTGCTCGACTATGACGATCTGATCCTGGCGACGCGCCGGCTGCTGACCCGACCGGGCATCGAAGCCTGGGTGCTGTTCAAGCTCGATGGCGGCATCGACCATATCCTGATCGACGAGGCCCAGGACACCAGCCCCGACCAGTGGCGGGTCATCGAGGCCCTGACCGGCGATTTCTTCGCAGGGGAGAGCGCGCGCTCGCCGAGCCGCACGGTGTTCGCCGTGGGCGATCCCAAGCAATCGATCTATAGCTTCCAGGGCGCCGAGCCCCGCCGCTTCCTCGAGGTCGGCGAGAATTTCCGCGATCGCGCCGCGCTGGTCGAGCGTGATTTCGACACCATCCCGCTCGCCGTCTCGTTCCGCTCGACCGAGACCGTCCTCAATCTCGTCGACGCGGTCTTCGCCCAGGATCCCGCCGCGGATGGCGTCGTGTTCGACGCCGCCCCCATCAAGCATTTCGCCTTCCGCGAGCAGGCGCCGGGCCGCGTCGAACTCTGGCCGATGCAGGCGCCGCGCGATGCCGACGCGCCGCTACCCTGGGTCCACGCCGACGCCCAGAAATTCGCGGAAGCGCCGCGTGCCCAACTCGCGGTGCGGATCGCCGAGACCATCCATCGCTGGATCGCCACCCGTGAGCCGCTGCTGTCCAAGGGCCGGCCGATCCGGGCGGGCGACGTGATGGTACTGGTCCGGCGCCGCAACGCCTTCGTCCGCGAGTTGATCAGCGCCCTCAAGGCGCGTGACATCCCCGTCGCCGGTGCCGATCGCATCGTGCTGACGCGGCAGATCGCGGTCATGGACCTGCTGGCGCTCGCCCGCTTCCTGCTGCTGCCCGAAGACGATCTCAATCTCGCATCACTGCTGAAGAGCCCCCTGTTCGGCCTC
>CAIUCF010000418.1 GCA_903897565.1 uncultured Rhodospirillales bacterium
CACGAGGCCCCAGATCCGGAATTCCATCAATGGAGCGTATAACTCGGGCCGAGAATGTCCGGCATCAAGCTATTGATGTTGTTGCCGTTGACGATAGAATTAGCACTTCCTAATATCCAGTACTCGCCAGTCGAGATTTTCCCGAGATACAAATTCGAATTGCATTTGTAAGAACCTTGCCCGCTGTCGTAGGTACAGCCTCGTTTGTCGTCTCTTATCCTGTTGCTTGAAAATATGATGTAATCTTCGTCGACAGGAGTAGGGTCGGAGTTGGAATAATTACAGTCGTTTAATCGAAGTAAAATATAGTGGTTTGTCACAATGGGAGCATACATATATATCTGATCAACCTTCGATACTTTGTTGATCCAGCCGACAAATAGCATGGTCGTGAAATCCCGTACTATCGGGTAATAATGTTCGAAGCCAGATCGAAACAGGAAATCATAACGAATGTTTCCGATCTCGACAGGACTTTGCATCGTTATCCTGTGGATAGCCTCGCTCCCCCCTGATCCCGTTGCGTAATACAAATATTTTTCACTCGGCGACATCACAGGCGTAGAATACTCGATATAGTGGCCCGGTTTATCCTGGGTGTCCGGCAATAGATCGTAGATTTGGCCGGGAGCCGGATCCTGGTCGGCGGTCGCCGGCCAAGTGATTTTCATCGAGCGAATCCTGAAGGCTGAAACCTTATTTGCACCGATGTAATCGAATTGTTTGAATATTATGGCCGATCCATCGGGCTCGAAACGTGCGTCTTCCTCCTGATTAGTCGTGTCCTGGCCCGCTGCCGAGGTGAGATCCACGAGATGCGTTCCCGACACCGTCGACAGGTAAATTCGACGGCTGTCGCTCATGGGTGCGACGGCGGAAAAGACGATCCATTTCCCGTCCGGCGAAAACGATGCGTTGAACGGGTTACTGAGGGCGACCGGCGTCGTCTGGTTCGCAGAAGTGAAAAACTGCAGGGGGACGGACGTGCTGGATGTCCCGGCGGGGGTGGTCGTGAAAGTGGTGAGATACAGGTGATCCGTGGTCTGCGAGACCAAGTGGCCAGTCAGCGGCGGCAGCGCAGAGGTTTGCGGCGGAATGCCCACCGAGCAAGCCCGCGCGAGTTGTCCGCTAGCCGGTAGGCACATCAGCGCTGTCAGCAGAATCCGCCGGAACATCGATTGTCTCCAACTAAGCGAAATCGCCGAAGAACTCGACCTATCGGCATTATGAAATAATGTGCACCACCCGTACAGATCCTGGCGTCCTCGACGATCAGAATATTCCTCGGCGACGGGGATGCCTTGGCCGCCAGCCCGATGACAGCCTACCACGCGGCATGCCAGACCCGCGCCCCCTTCCCATTCCAGGGCCAAGCTGATAGGTAACGCGCCATCATCCCAAACACGTCCCAATCGATAGACCGGCTGCACACCTATGAAAATTATCGCCAATGACATTCGGCCCGGCACCGTCCTCGAGCTGAACAACCGTCTCTACATGGTCCTGAAGCGCGAAACCGTGCAGCCCGGCAAGGGTGGCGCGTTCGCCGCGGTGGAAATGAAGGACGTCCGCACCGGCACCAAGATCGTCGAGCGTTTCCGCACGCAGGAGACGGTCGAGAAGGCCCGGCTCGACGAGAAAGAAATGCAGTTCCTCTATTTCGAGGACAACCAGGCGACCTTCATGGACCAGGAGAACTACGAGCAGGTCCAGATCGACCGCGAGCTGATCGGCGACGCCGCCGATTTCCTCCAGGACGGCATGGTCGTCCAGGTGCTGTTCTACGAGACCGAGGCGCTGTCGGTCGAGCTGCCGCAGACCGTGATCATGGAACTCGTCGAGGCCGATCCGGTCGTCAAGGGCCAGACGGCGTCGTCGTCCTACAAGCCCGGCAAGCTCGCCAATGGCCGTCGCGTGCTGATCCCGCCGCATATGGAAGCCGGCACCCGCATCGTCGTCAACACCAGCGACGGCAGCTATCTCGAGCGGGCGAAGGACTAAATTTCATGGCGGTTCGTTCGGCCCTGATCAACGTCATGGCCGCTGCCGCCCGCAAGGCCGGGCGCGGTCTCATTCGTGATTTCGGCGAAGTCGAAAACCTGCAAGTGTCGCAGAAAGGCCCCTCGGACTTCGTGTCGACGGCCGATCTGAAGGCGGAAAAGACGATCCGGACGGAGCTCGAAAAAGCCCGTCCCGGCTTCGGCTTCATGATGGAGGAAAGCGCCGCCACCCTTGGTGACGGCCGCAATCGCTGGATCGTCGATCCGCTCGACGGCACCCTCAACTTCCTCCACGGCATTCCCCATTTCGCGGTCTCGATCGCGCTCGAGCGCGATGGCGAGATCGTCGCCGGCGTGGTCTATCAGCCGCTGACCGACGAGGAATACTGGGCCGAGAAGGGCAGTGGTGCCTTCGTCAGCGATCGCCGCCTGCGCGTCTCCGGCCGTCGCAGTCTCGGCGAATCGGTGATCGCGACCGGCATCCCGTTCCGCGACAATGGCGAGCACCCGAAATACCTGCGCACCCTGCAGGCGGTGATGGCGCAGACCGCCGGCGTCCGCCGCTTCGGCTCGGCGGCGCTCGACCTCGCCTATGTCGCGGCCGGCAAATACGAGGGTTTCTGGGAATTCAATCTCAAGCCCTGGGACATCGCGGCAGGCCTGCTGCTGGTGCGCGAGGCCGGGGGCTATACCAGCGAGCTGCTGGGATCCGGCGACATCCTCAAGACCGGCAATGTGCTGGCAGCCAACGACCACCTCCACCTGCCGCTCGGCGCCCTGCTGCGCTCGTCGATGCAAGAGGCCAAGGCGAAGTAGAGAAGCGTTCGGCGTCGGGATCACCCCCACCCCCGCCCTCCCCCATCGAGGGGGAGGGGGTTATTCGGAACACAAGTCTTCCCCCTCGCGGGGGGAAGATTTAGATGGGGGTGATG
>CAIUCF010000419.1 GCA_903897565.1 uncultured Rhodospirillales bacterium
GCTTCAGGATGCCGAGGCAGGAACGGAAGCCCTGTTCGGGATGCTTGCGGCTGGCCAGCACGGCGACGATCATGGCCTCGGTGTTGGGGCCGATGGCGGCGGCGTCACGGCGGAAGCGTGCCTCGCTCCAGCCCGCATAGAAGCGATGGCTGCTCGGCATGTGATCGTCATGGGTGACATGACGGCCAACCCCGCCCAGGAGACGAACATGAACGGCGACACGGCTGCCACGATGGAACAGTTCGACCGTATTGGCGGTGAGGCGCGCTTCGACCTCTTGGCGGATCAGGGTGTGCGGCACCGAGTAATAGAAGCCAGCGAGTTCGACATGGTAGTCCTGGTTGACCCTGGCTCGCTTCCATTCGGCATATTCGTACGGCGCCTCCGGCAACGACCGCATCGCCGGTAATTCCAGGTCGCGGAACAGGTCACGGCGGCTGACGCCGATCCTGCGCATGATGCGGCTGTTGATGCGTTCCACAGCCTCGGCGATGGCTTGGTTGCAGTCGGCCAGCGAGAAGAAGGTCAGGTTGCGCAGGCGGCCGAGGATATAGAACTGCGCCACCCTGACGCCCGCCTCCACCTTGGCTTTGTCGCGCGGCTTGTAGGGGCGTGCCGGAACGATGCCGACGCCATAATGATCCGCCAGGCGGGCATAGGTCGGGTTGGTCTCCGGGTCATAAAACGATGGCCGGTGGATCCCTGATTTCAGATTGTCGGGCACCACGAGGCGGGGCAGCTTGCCGATGTGCGCAAACGTCCGCACATGGGCGCCGATCCAGTCCGGCAGTTGCTGGCTCCACGTCGCTTCGGCATAGGTGTAGTTCGATGCTCCCAGAACGGCGACGAACAGTTCCGCCGTTTTCACCTCGCCGGTGGTCGGATCGATGATGGTGATCTTCTTGCCCGAGTAATCGACGAACAGCTTGTCGCCCGCCACATGATGCTGGCGCATCGTCGGCGACAGCTTCCGCTCGAACTCGCCATGGAGCTCACAAAAGCGCGAGTAGCCGTAGCCCTCGGGATGGATCGTCCGATATTCCTCCCACAGGATCATCAGCGTGACGCCGGGCCGCTTCAACTCGCGGGTCAATGCCGCCCAGTCGGGTTCGACACGGCGGCGTAGACCGGTCTGGGTAGTCGGGCGGCCGAACAGCTTCTCGTCGAGAACGGCGTCGGTAAACTCGTTGGGCACCGGCCAGCTCAAGCCCGCGTCATTGGCACGGGCCAGGTAGTCCTGCACCGTGCTGCGGGCGACGCCGAGCTGCTGGGCGATCGCCCGCTCGCTCGATTTTCCCTCGCCATACTTCAGTCGCAATAGCTCACGTATCTGCCTCATGGTCAGCCTCTTCTTCGGCATCGTCCCTCTCCTTGGTGAGGGGCAGATGCTTGGTTGATACTGACCTGCTGGGCAAACGTTCATCCCCGATCCGGCGGCCACTCCACAACTATTGGGGTGGCCGGAATGGAATCGGAATCCATGGCCGACATCAAATCGGAATGGGTGGCCGGAATGCGATCGGAATCAGTGGCCGGAATGGAATCGGATTAGGTGGCCGGAATGGATCGGATTCTGCA
>CAIUCF010000420.1 GCA_903897565.1 uncultured Rhodospirillales bacterium
CAGTTCCTGCTGATCGGACAGACCGAATTCCGGAAAATCATGGACAGCCATGAGTTTCGCCAGTTGGGGCAGCGCATCGCAATCCGGTGCGCCATCAGCCCGCTCTCCGATGCCGAGGCGCGCGACTATATCGATTTCCGCCTCCGACTAGCCGGCGCAGCCCGGCCACAGACAATGACGGCCGGAGCGGTCAAGGAGCTCTTGCGGGCGGCCAAAGGCATTCCAAGGCGCATCAATGTTATCGCCGATAACGCGCTGATGACCGGTTTCGGACGTGGTGTGCGCCCGATCACGGCGGAAATCATGCGAGAGGCGGTGAGCGCCGTCGATGGCGGCAAGAAGCGGATGTCACGTAGTGTATTTGCGGCTCTCGTGGCCGCCGGCCTGGTTTTGAGTTGGGGCCTTGGCGCTACCCTAGCGACGATGCTGCGTCCCCAGGCAGCCGATACCGCCAAGGCTCGCGCCGTCCTCGCGATGCCCGTGGCCGCCATAACGGCAAAGCTGCCCGCTGCCGTTGCGCTTCTCGCTGCTTCACCACGACCCGCCCCATCCGCCGCGGTATCAAGGGCACAGACGACACCGGTCTCACACCAGGAAACCGCTCCGCCGGGTCTGACAGCCGTCGGCCCGAGGTCGTCAGCCGCCACACGCACCGCCGCTCGGGTGAGAGTGATCGCACACCGGCCGCGTCATCAAAAAAAACCCGTTCGCGTGATCGCGCGCCACCAGGCCGGCCCCAGCGCCAATAGGCCCGCTGCCGGTGCCCGAAGGGGCGACCAGGTCGCCGCGTCGCGGGCGCAGACCGATGACGGCCATGCCGCCCTCGAGCCACTGCATCGCCGTATTGCCATCGCCAGAACTGACATCGGCAATCGGCCCGGAATCCAGACCGGCGCGGGAGAGACACGCCGCTGTCGCAGTCAGCTGATTCGCTACTGCCTCAGCATGTATGCCAGCTGGAATATGCCCCCAACTCTGGCACGATGCATCGCCGCCATGGAGCCGCCTCCCGGCGTCACTCCGGCGTGGTATTCGCTGCGCAGCGTAATCAGGGCTGGCACGATCCCGCCGCTTGCCGAGTATACGCGGTGCCTCGCCAGAAGCGAGGCGGCTCGGGCTACGCCCCGCCCCAGGCCGTGAGCGGGTCGTAGCCCTCGGTCTTCATCAGCGAGTGGAGCTGGCGGCGGCGCACGCCCATGTTGCCGCCGTCGAACAGCGGCAGCACCATGGCGTCCTGCAGCAAGCCGGCGAGCGGCAGTTCGTGATCGTAGCTGTCGATGCCGACCACCATCATCAGGCTGGTGATCACCTTGACCGCGCATTCCGAGCCGTAGATCTTGGCGTGGAAGGCGAGCTCCGCGGCGCCCGGCGCCTTGTCGTCAAGCGCCTTGCAGGCCGCCCAGCTCAGGTAGCGCGAGGCCTCGATCAGGGTCTTGGCATCGGCGAGCGCGTAGCCGACCGCCTGATGCTCGATGATCGGCACCGCACCGCCGCGCTTCTCGGTCTTGGCGAATTTAAGGGCGAAGTCGAAGGCGGCGCGCATGATGCCGACGCCGAGCACGCCCACCAGCGCCGCGGTGGCGGTGAAGCTGGCCTCGGCGACCTTGAGGCCGTTGCCGACGCCGCCCAGCACATTGCCGACCGGAACGCGCACGTTGTCGAGGCGGAAACGTGTCGAGAGATGCGAGCGATTGCCGAGCCCGTCATGCGCGTGTTCGAACACCAGTCCCGGCGTCGGCCGCTGCACCGCGAGGATCGACACCCCGTGTTCGGGCGCGGCGTCGGGATCGGTGCGGCAGACCACGGTCAGCAGATCGGCGCCCTTGCCGTCCCAACCGAGCGGCGTCGGCACCCATTGCTTGCGGCCGTTGATGACCCAATGGCCGCCGTCGAGCTTGGCCTGGGTCCGCACGCCCTCGGCCGGGGCCGGGGCGCCGGAATTGGCGCTGCCGCCCGGCTCGCTCGAGCAGAAGGTCGCGAGTGGCGCGCCCTTCTTGGCAAGAAACGGCGGCATGAACTCGGCGATCTGCCCCGGGGTGCCGGCCAGCAGCACGGGGTAGAGCCCGAGCACGCTGCCGATCAGGGTGGTGGTGACATTGACATCGACCGAATAGAACTCCTCGCACAGCACCGCGGCGTCGATCATGCCGGTGCATTCGCCGCCGGCTTCGACGGGGATGCATTTGCGCATGAAGCCGGCGGCGATCAGCTGCTCGTAGAACGGCTTGGTCGCCATCGCCCGCGCCTCGGGGCCGACGATGTCGCGGGTCGCGCCGGCGACCTTGGTCAGGACGTCGCGGGCGAATTCGCGGGTCTCGCGCTGCAGGGATTTCTGGGCGGGCGTGAGCGTGATCTCGATCGACATGGCGGGTCTCCGGGCTCGTCAGGGTGGCGATGATCCTTCCACACTCCGGCGCCCGGCACCATTGGCCTTGCGTCCGAGCCGATTGACAAAAAGTCCGATCGCCCCGACGCTTGCGCCGTCATTCGGGGCGAGCAGGGGGCAGCATGCGGAGCAGCTGGGATACGGCGATCGTCGCGCCGCGCGACGGGTTGGAGTATTGGCGCGACGCCGTCTCCCAGGCCTTTCTCCCGCTGGAGCCGGAAAGCCGCCTCGACTACGCGTTCAGCGGCACCATCGAGATGCTCAAAGCCCCACGGATCGCCGTCTCCCGGGTCCATAGCCTCGAAAGCGTAGTCCGGCGGACCGGTTCCGGCATCGCCCGCCGCCAGGACGGCTCCTATTTCGCCAATCTGGTGCTCTCGGGCGCCGGCACGGTCCGCCAGTTCGGCCGCAGCGCCACGGTCCGCCCCGGCGGCATCATCCTCGTCGATACCAACGAACCCTTCGACCTCGACTTCACCGGACAGCTCGACGTCGTCTGTGTGACC
>CAIUCF010000421.1 GCA_903897565.1 uncultured Rhodospirillales bacterium
AGCAGCGTGCGTCCCGCCAGCGCTATTGCCGGAAATATCGGGACCGGCGTTGGTATCGCGCTCGTTGATTTTCTTGGCAGCATTGCTGACGGCCTATGTGCCGCCAAGCCCGATCCCAAGCCCCGCCGCGACCTGTTCGCCGTCGCAGCAGCAGAGGCGCGATCGAAGGAGGCCTATGACGAGGAATTCGAGGAGCTGAAGCGTCGCCATGAACGTGAAGCCTCGCAACCGTAGCGGGGTCGGGCCACGCGCCACGCCCAACCCCCTCTGGCAATCCTCAGCGCCGCGTTCCCTTTGTTGGAGAATTCTGCCAGTAGGCTATGTGCACAATTCAGGACACGCGCGATCGCCCAAATTGAGGCAGTGGCGGAAGAGCAAGCTGCCGGCGACGCATCGCGCGTCAAGAAAACCTGCCGCTTTAAAGTCGCCGCGCGGTGGAGCGCGCCCGGGTGTCATTACGATCGACTTCAGCTTCGAAGCCGCTGCCGACGAAATCAATGCTGACTTTCGCCGTCGGATCTCCGGCCTCAACCGAGGTCTTTCGGAGAACGACCGCGCTGCTGCCATCCGGGCTGCCCGTGAATGGCGTGATACGGCGATGGAGGCTCTGCGGCGCGACTTCGCCATACGCCGCCGCGCCGTTCGACGCCGGCAAGAAGATGAACTGGCACCCGACCCGATCCGTCCCATTGGCCCGAAGTGAGGAAATGGAAATGGCTCTTCAGAATCGAAGTGTTTTCGCCCAGCTCATCTATCTCGCCGCCGGGCTCGTTGCCCTGCTCGGTCTTTGCTCCGCACTCGCGCATTGGGGGTTCTAGGATCACTGCAGCCGATCCTTGCGGGGGCGGCCACGAGGACGCTTTGCCCCCGAACCGTTGATCGTGCCTGAACCGTTGAGTGCGATCCCGCCGACCGGAAATATGTCGGAGACGGGAGGTACATTGGTCTCTGTGCCCCGCTCGCTGCCGCCGCCAGGGGAAATCGGCGGCAGTGAGTCAGCGGTGGGGTCTTCGTCCATATCCTGTTCCGGGCGCTTCCGGCGCATTGCCGCTTCCATCTCGTCAACGATCGTGATGAGGTTAAGATACGCGCTTTGGGCCAAAAGTGGGCAGTAACTAGTGGGTATATAAGTAGTCACTTTGACCATCACGGCCGCTAGCTCCAATCCCATAGAGGCAGCGTCAATTAGTAGAATCACCGCCGCGATCTTCCGGTCTTGATCGGCAATCGCCTCAAGGGCCTCAAGCCTCGCGAGCATACCGTGATCGGGCGCGACATATTCAGGATCATTCTCGATTTCTTGTTGAACGGCCCGGTCGCGCTGGTTGGTGAGTTGGGCCAAGGCCTCACGCTGTGATACTACCTCCGCGCGCTCGGCCTTCAGGTCGGCTTGAAGCGCAGGCAACATCGCTTTAGCGCTTCCTACACGATCATTGGCGCCGGATGCCAGTTGTGTCCGCACACTATCCAGTCGACCGCGTGCCGCATCGAGCTCCTTGGTGACGCTGTCGTCGCTCGCCTGCGCAGTTTTCAGCCGCTCCACTGCCGCTCGACGAACGGGACCGTCACCGGGCACCCCTGAGTGTCCGGGCCCCTTGGCGCCGCCAAGTTCGTCCGAGGCAAAATTCTGAGCAGCTGTGAGTTCCGCGTCACGACGCGACTTTTCGGCCAGGAGTTGCTGAAATTCAGCCTCCTCGGCATTGACGCCAACAGCACCCGACGCCGGGTCGACGATACCATTCTGTGCCGTGTCGACTTGGTGCTGGAGTGCAGAGAGATGCGTGGTCGAGATTTGCAGCGCGTTGCTCGCGGCGCGGATTCGGCTGTCCACACGCTCATTGGCACCGTTGATGAGGTCGATATTTTTGGCACGCCAGTTGGTGTCGATGTCGTCGATGATGTCCTCGCCGAAGATGATCATCCCGACCCAGACTCCGGTCAGAAGGGCAAGGGCTATGGAGAAGAGGATACGCAGGCACAGGAAGGCGAAAGAGCGAAATTTTCCGAGAATTCCCTCACCGATGTCCATCCCCCCTTTGAGGAGATCGCGCACGCCGTCAGTGAAATGTCCGCCGCGGAGGAACGCATAGCTATCGATGAGGTAGATTAGCGCTCCTATGAAAACCGGGCCGACGATCAAGGCCGGGTGAACCTGACCGTCGTGGGCAAATAGAACGTGCGCGACAACGGCAAGAACCATCGACTGGTATAAAAATACCCCAAGATACAAGAGTGCGGTCGATCGGACATATCCCAGATCGATGGACGGGCACTCCAGGAGAAGTCCTTCGTCGCACCCCGCGATCCAGATCAAGATACGGGTGAGGAAATTAAATTCTGTCGGCGTGGGGTCGATGGGGTCCATCTCACGCCTCCTCGGTATCGGATTGCGGGAAGAAGTCCTCGATCCGGGGAAGGGCGGAGATCTCCTCGCCCGGCCAGTATTTTCCGGGTTCCCCGTAAGGCACCCCGCACGAAGAACAAGCACCCTCCGGCGTTGGCTCGCGACCGCAGGAGCAGTTGGCACCCGGTGCCGCGCACGCTGGCGCGCCGCAGGTCTCACAGAGTGGTTCGGAGGCTGAGGGGCGTGCGGGAAGTTGGTTGCTGCAGATGCCGCAAATTTTCGGGTCCGGGTAAGCGATTTTTTGAGTCAGTCTCTGTTGCTCATTTAGCGCAAGGTCGTCCATCGGTCTCTTCCTCCATGGCTGGATAAAAGGTCGGGACGTCCGCTCGCCTTGCCTGGTGCATAATTGCACCGCCATGGAAGGCAGCATCCCGATGACCGATGAGGCCGGGACCAACTATGATAGCGGCAACGCGATAAATTTCAGTCGCTATGCGATAACCGCGATAAATCGGAATCTTTTTTCGAAAATTTCCCGATTTTTTATGGAGCGGGTGGCAATCCCGATTTTTTGCGCTGAACCCTGCCACGCGAAGGTCCAGCACGCGATTCGGAGAATTCCTCGTATTCGACGCTTCCGTCGTCGTAGCGTACGATCTCGCAGGGACCGTCTGCCGGATTTCGCCAAAGCTTTCCGTAGAAATAGTAGCGTTCTGTAATGATGATAGCCTCATTCAGGCGCTCGACATGCGCAGGCCCGATTTTCGGGTCGCGATGCAACAGACCATGACGGTAATAAATTTCGTCGGTCATCGGTCCAGGGTGACCATTGCCATATTCAATTTTTGCCGGACCATTTTCGCGATGTAATTTGCCGTGCCAGTAATAGCGTTCTTGATATATAAAATAGGTGCCGGAACGGTCTTTCACTCTGCAAAGATATGCTGGCCCTTCCATCGGGTCACGGTGCAGCTCTCCGTCCAAGCGGTAGACCTCCGAGACGATAACGCCGGAGTCGAGATCGATCTCGTAATGTAATGTTCTTGGCATACAAAATGTTCATGTGATATTTTCGTATTCAGATATTTATATCATTTAGCGCGGAAAAGTAGAATATACTTTTCAATTATTTGGCATCATGTTGATTTCATTAGGCTTATTTTTGATCTCAGAGCTGTGAAAGTAATTGGATATTCAGGCCTGTCGGGGTCGAATTTGCTTACCCGTGCGTCCTATCTATTCGGTGGCGTTTGCGATGGATTCTTGTGATCTCATAGCGTACACAACTCAGACGCTTAGCTTCAGGTCTCGCAGGCAGTTCGGTTCGTGGAAGCACAAAGCCTGAATCCAATGGATAAGGCCCGTGAGCTTATCAACGCGATGATCTTCGCGATGATGGAGCGTGCCGAGGTAGAGGATTGGCCGGAAGATGAATTAAAACGTGTCCGCCGAGTAGTCGTAAAAGGCAAAAACGCGAAATTTTACCAGTTACCTATGCGGCGCGATTCCCAAAGGGCCTACGAGAGACTGTTCGGTTTCGGCGATAACGCACGTCTATATCTGCCAAGAGCTGGGAGAGAGAAGCT
>CAIUCF010000422.1 GCA_903897565.1 uncultured Rhodospirillales bacterium
GCAAGGGGTGTTCATTCGTTCCGCCGGCGTGCGCCGCGGCGAGCCGGATGGCTTCGCCATCGAGGTCGCCCGCGAGGTCGGGATCGATCTCTCCCAGCACGAAGCCCATAGCTTCGACGATCTCCAGGATCATTTCTTCGACATCGTCGTCGCCCTGTCGCCCGAGGCCGAAGCTTTCGCCCGGGAATGGACGCGGATGACCGATTGCGCCGTCGAGTACTGGCCGATGCTCGATCCGACCACGGTCGAGGGTTCCCGGGAGAACCGCCTCGCGGCTTATCGCGCGCTCCGCGAACAGCTGCGGGGGAAGATTATGGCGCGCTTTACCGCTCAGGGGTAACGCAGGCTTCCGTATAGTTTTACGGAAGAGCGATTAATATATTGACGTAATCGCCGTTATAAGGAAATATCGGCCCATTCCGAAAGGAATCGCGGGAATTTGAAGGCCAGCTTGCGCCGCGACACCAAACGCTAAAGCGCCACGGGACGATCCCGTGGGCCCCTCACGTGCCACGGAGTCTGCAATGATCGGTTCTTCCACTCCCTTCCTCTCGCCTTCGACGGTCCGGCGCCTCATGCCGTGGCGATGTCGACCGATGTCCTTCGGTCGCGACTGAACCACACATAATCGACGCATGAGACAGGGCGGCCGGCTCCTTAGAGTCAGCCGGTTGCCGAGGAGTATTCCGATGGCCGATGCTTATATTCTTGAAACTGCACGCGAAACCGCTGGGATCGTCGTTGCCGAGCCCGGTGGCTTGCGGTTCTACGCCGCGACGCCCGGCTTCAACCGGATCGATGGCGTGCTCTATCGCAGCCTGAAGGCGGCGCGCTCCGCCGTCGATGATCTGACCCGCGCGACGTCACGGCGCGATCCCGGGCTGCGCCGCGCGGCCTGACTCCTCAGGTCGCGGGTCCGATCAGATGTCGGGCGAGGGCGAGGCCGCTGTCGAAGGCGGCTTCGACCCGCGGGCCGAGACACCAGTCGCCGCAGGCGCCGATCTTGAGGATCGGATCCCAGAAAAACGGCTCCCCGGCGCTGGCGACCACCAGGGCGTAGCGCCAGCGATGCGCTACCGTATGATCGGGCACCTGGGCGATTCCGAACAGCTGCTGGAAATGATCGACCAATATATCGCCAACGGCGTCAGCCGATTCCTCGATATTTGCCAGTGACCATTCTGGCGTGGCGTGTAGAACCCAGGTTTCTGACCCGGCAGCAAACCCGGGTTTGCTGCCGTTGCGGGCGGCCCAGCGGATCACGCCGTCGTCGAGTGAGATCGCGTCGTAGCCAAGCGGGAGCTGGCTTGCGAAACGCGCCATGACGGCCCAGCACGGCGCGTAGGTGGCCGCGGCGACGTCTGCAGCAAAGTCGGTGATGCCGGTAAGCAGCGGCACCGCCTGGGGCGAGGGTACGGCGAGGATGACCGCGTCGAAGCCGGTGGTGTCGGCATCCGTCGCGCAGTCGAGGTTCCAACGCTCATTGGCCCGGGAAAGATCGGTGATTTCGGCGTTGAGAACGATGTGGAGCCCGGTTGCCAGCGCCTGCGGTACCGTGCTCATACCGTTGACGCCGACAAATCGCGGCTCGTCGATTGCCAATGCCTGTAGTCGCGCGCCATCGTAATGGCCCCAGCGTGCCAGCCACGGGGCGAGCGCGCCGCCCGCCTGCAATCCCGCGACCCGGTCCTGGAACGCCTCGCCGCGGGCGGTAAAGAATTGCGCCCCGTGGTCGAACCGGCGATCGTCGATCCGCCGCGTCGCCATGCGCCCGCCGACGCCGCGACTCTTGTCGAACACCGTGACACGCGCGCCGCCGTCCTGGAGCGTCCGCGCCGCCGCCAGCCCGGCGCAGCCGGCGCCGACGACCGCGATCTTCTGGTCGGCGATCGGCGGGCGAGGGGCATCAATGTTCATCGGTCGTCCTCGTGATCTGCTGTGCCGTCATGATATAGGACGCCTCCTCGCGAAGGCTATGCCGAGGAAGTGGCCGGCGCCCATGCCGCCGCTCCGCAGCTGGCGCAGTGCGGATCCCGCGTGACCTGAACCTTATAGAAGCTCGTCGCCAGCGCGTCATACATCAGCAGGGTGCCGGACAGGCTCGTGCCCAGGCCGAGGAGTTCCTTGATGACCTCGGTGGCCTGCAGTGTGCCGAGCACGCCGGCGGTCACGCCGAGCACCCCGACCTCGACGCAGCGCGGGATCAGATCGGCTGGCGGCGGTTCGGGGAAGACGCAGCGATAGCACGGATGGGCGGCGCCGGCATGGGGCTTGAATGTGGAGAGCTGGCCTTCGAACCGCATGAGGGCCGCGGATACCAAGGTCTTGCCGTGGCGGACGCAGGTGTCGTTGAGCAGGTAGCGCGTCGCGAAATTGTCGCTGCCATCGACGATGATGTCATAGCTCACAACCAGAGTGTCGACATTGTCCGGATCGAGGCGGACGGCATGGCGATCGATCTGGATCGCCGGATCTAGCGCTGCTAGGCTCGCCTGCGCGCTGTCGACCTTGAGCGTGCCGATCGATCCGTCGCGATGGATGATCTGGCGCTGCAGGTTGGAGATGTCGACGCGATCGTCGTCGACCACACCGATGCGGCCGATCCCGGCCGCAGCGAGATAGAGCAGGAGCGGCGAGCCGAGCCCGCCGGCGCCGATGATCAGCACCTTCGACGCCAGGAGCTTTAGTTGCCCGTCCTCCCCGATCTCGTCGAGCGCGAGATGGCGGGCGTAGCGATGAAACTGGGTATCCGTCAGCTCCATCGCGACGCCGGACATCACAACCCGTCGAAGAGCGCCGTCGTCAAATAGCGCTCGGCAAAGCTCGGAATGATCACGATGATCCGCTTGCCGGCGTATTCGGGGCGGGATCCGAGTTCGACCGCGGCAGCGAGCGCCGCTCCCGAAGAGATGCCGACGGCGACGCCTTCGAGCCTGGCGACATCGCGCGCCAGCTTGAAGGCGCGGTCATTGGACACCCGGATGACTTCATCGATCAGGCTGCGATCGAGGATGTCGGGCACGAAACCGGCGCCAATGCCCTGGATCTTGTGCGGGCCGGGCGTGCCGCCCGACAGCACGGGGCTGTCCTCGGGCTCGACCGCGATCATCTTGAGGCCGGGGAGCCGAGGCTTGAGGACCTGGGCAAGCCCGGTGATGGTGCCGCCGGTGCCGACGCCACTGACGATCGCGTCGAGCTTGCCGCCGGTATCGGCCCAGATCTCTTCCGCCGTCGTCGAACGGTGGATCGCCGGATTCGCGAGGTTCTTGAATTGCTGCAGCATCACCGCGTCGGGGAGCGTCTTCACCAGCTCCTCGGCGCGGGCGATTGCGCCCTTCATGCCCAACGCCGCCGGGGTCAGCTCCAGCTCGGCGCCGAGCAGCTTGAGCATCTTGCGCCGCTCGATCGACATGCTTTCGGGCATCGTCAGGATCAGGCGATAGCCCTTGGCGGCGCAGACGAAGGCGAGCGCGATGCCGGTATTGCCCGAGGTCGGCTCGACCAGAACCGTCTTCGCATTGATCTTGTCCGCCTTTTCGGCGGCCTCGATCATGGCGAATCCGATGCGGTCCTTGACCGAAGACAGCGGATTGAAGAATTCGAGTTTGGCGATGATTTCGGCTTTGACGCCGTTCGCCGCAGCAAACTTATCCAGCCGGACCAAAGGCGTAGCACCGATGGTCTCGATAATGGAGGAGTAGATTTTGCCGCGAAATTCTGGGGTCGCTGGCGCGGAGGGCATGACGCGATTCCTTTTGGCGCTGGGGACGTCGGATCAGTGAACTAAGTGTTAAAGATTAGTCCATATCGCGACGGACTGTAAATGATAACGGCATGCGACGATTGTCTCAGGGACTGCGGCGGCGGCCCGTCGTCCGCGCGACCCACCAGTTCAGCGCAGCGCTGCCGGCCATCGACAGGGCTGTGCCCAGAAACACGGCTCGAATGCCGAAATGACCGCCGATGAAGCCGCCGGAAACCGGCCCGATCACCTGGCCGGCGTGCTGGGCGGAGATGGAATAGCCCAACATCCGGCCGGCCGAATGATCGGGCGTGCTATGGCGGATCACGGCGGCGATGCAGGGGATCAGCCCGCCCAGCGACAGCCCCATCAGGAAGCGCAAGGCGATCAACTGCCAGCTGGCGGTCACGAAGGCCTGCGGTACCAACAGCACGGCGCTGACCAGCAAGCCGCCGATCACGACGTTCCAGTGCCCGACCCGATCCGCGAGCTTGCCGAGATGCGTCGCCGAGAGAATGCTGCCCAGCGCGGTTGCCGACATGACCAGGCCGGAGATCAGCGCGGCATTATGGGACGCCGGCGCGAGCTGCGCGACATACAGGGTGATGATCGGCTCGATCGACATGCTGGCGATCAACAGTAGCGAGCCGGTAATCAGCATGGCGATGACAGGCCGCTTGTCCGGCAGCGACGAAAACCCGCCGCGCAGCGCCTTGCGGGCTTGCGGCGGCCGCTTCTCTTCTTCGATCAGGAACACCGTCGCCAGGAACGAGAGAAAAATCACGCCACCAACGCAGAAGAACGTATCGCGGATGCCGATCAGCGGCGGGAAGATGCCGCCGATCAATGGCCCGACCAGACTGCCGGCCGTGATCCCAGCCGATAACGTGCCGAGCGCCCAACCGGATTTCTCCTTCGGCGTTTGCGTCGCGATCAGCACCATCGACCCGGAGGCATAGCCGCCGAGCAGCCCTGCCAGCAGCCGCAACGCCACGAGATGCCAGACATTATCGGCGAGTCCGATCAGCGACATCGCGACCGACATGCCGAGACTGGCGCGGATCAACATCAGCTTGCGGCCATAGCGATCGGCGAGATGACCCCAGAGCGGGGCGACCAGCGCCGCCGTGAAGAAGGTCGCGCCATAGGCGATGCCCGACCACTGCATGATCGCCGTCTTGGAGGTGACGCCGAGCTGCTCGACATAGATCGGCAGGATCGGCAGCAGCAAGGTCATGGCGACGACGGTCGTGAAGGAGCCGGCTAGACAGACCCACAGATTGCGCCGCCAGGAGGTATCGCCGAGGACGAAGGCGTGAGCCTCGCTCTCGGCGCTCATCGAACGAAGCCGGCGGCGGCCGTCATCGCATCACGAAGGGGTGGGCCGGCGGTGCCTCGGAAGTCGAGATCCAGACGCTCTTGGTCTCGAGGAACTCGCGGATCGCTTCCATGCCGCTCTCGCGGCCGATGCCCGATTGCTTCATGCCGCCGAACGGCATCATGAAACTGACCGCGCGATAGGTATTGACCCAGACGGTGCCGGCCTTGAGCGCCGAGGACATCCGCACCGCCCGGCCGATATTCTTGGTCCAGACGCCAGCAGCCAGGCCGTAGACGGTGTCGTTGGCGAGGCGGATCGCCTCCTCTTCATCGTCAAAGCCGATGATCGACAGCACCGGGCCGAAGACTTCCTCGCGGGCGATCCGCATATCAGGGGTGACGTCGACGAAGATCGTCGGCTCGACGAATTGCCCGCCAGGCAGATCCGGCGAGGTCGCCGGGCCGCCGCCGAGGATGCAGCGCGCGCCCTCCGACTTGGCGATATCGATATAATCGAGGATCTTCTTGTACTGCGGTGCCGTCGTTACCGGGCCGATATTGGTTTCCGGCAGCATGGGATCGCCCTTCTTGGCCGCCCGGCCGAGCGCCGCCACCTGCTCGCTGAATGCCTCCTTGATCGAGTTCTGGACCAGCAGCCGTGAGCCGGCGATGCAGGTCTGGCCGGTTGCGGCGAAGATGCCCGAGACCACGCCGGCGGCGGCCTGCGCGAGGTCGCAATCGTCGAATACGATGTTGGGCGATTTTCCGCCGAGCTCGAGCGAGACCCGCTTCATCGACCGCGCCGCCTGCGCGTAGATGCGGGCGCCGGTGGCGTCGGAGCCGGTAAAGGTGATCTTGGCGACCTTCGGGTGGTCGACCAACGCCGAGCCGATCTCGGCGCCGAGGCCGGTGACGACGTTGAAGACGCCGTCGGGGAAACCGGCTTCCTTGGTCAGGGCGGCAAATTCCAGGCTCGAGGCCGAGGCGAACTCCGAGGGCTTGATGACCACGGTACAACCGGCCGCGAGCGCCGGAGCGGCTTTCCAGGCGACGAACATCAGCGGCGAGTTCCAGGCGGTCAACGCCGCGACCACGCCCACCGGCTCATGCTTGGTGAAGGCGAACAGATCGGGCTTGTCGATCGGCATCACCGCGCCTTCGATCTTGTCGGCCAGACCGCCGAAATACCGCCACCATTCCGGCAGGTAGTTGAGCTGCCCGTTCATCTCGGCGAACAGCTTGCCGTTGTCGCGGACCTCGATCTCGGCCAGCCGTCGGGCATTCGCGGCCAGGAGCTCGGCCATCTTGAACAGCAGCTTGCCGCGCGCAGTCGCCGTCATCTTCGACCAGGGACCTTCGCGCAGGGCGCGGTCGGCGGCGGCAACGGCGCGATCGGCGTCCTGCGCACAACCCTTGGGAATCTGGGCCCAGGCCGTGCCGCGATAGGGGTCGAAGCTGTCGATCCATTGGCCGCCGATCGGGTCGACGTATTGGCCGTCGATATAATGCTGATAGATCTTCATGTCTGTCTCGCAGGGGTGATGGCGTCGAAGGGAGGTGCCGTCATGTTCGTCGGCCCGACCGCACGTCAAGCGCAGGGCATCGGGGCTCGCTAGCGAACGGGACGGCGGCGGTCCCGTCAATAGCATAATATATTCGAATTAATCAGATCGGCATCGCGTCGGCCGCTGGTGTCGGGCGCGGCGCCGGACAAGGGCCGGGGGCAGGGCCTCAGGCACCTTCCGAAAAAGTTCGAACTATTGTATCACGAACCAAAGCGCGATCCCTACGCAACCGGACGCGCGGCCAGAAAAGAAGGAAACAGGCGATGCGCGCAGTGGTTTTCGCGGGCGACCGGACGGTCGAATTCATCAACGTCGAAGATCCGACACCTGGCTATGGCGAGGTCGTGCTCGAGATGAAGGCATCCGGGCTCTGCGGCAGCGATCTGAAATTCTACCGCGCCCCGCGCGGCGGCGGTCTCGCCGCACTGGGCTTCAAAGGCATCGACGGTCCGGTCATCGCCGGCCACGAGCCTTGCGGCGTCGTTGCCGCACTCGGGCCCGGGGTCGACGGCAAGGCCTGGAAGATCGGCGACCGGGTCATGGTCCACCATTACGCCGGCTGCAACGTCTGTCCGCATTGCCGGACCGGCTGGACGCAGATGTGCGTCGACGGCGCGACGGTCTATGGCGCCACTGGCCACGGCGCCCACGCACAATACATGAAGGTACCGGCGAGCACGCTGGTGCATCTACCGGCGGAATTGTCGTTCTCCACCGGCGCCGCAATCTCTTGCGGGACCGGCACCGCCTATGGTGCGTTGGTGCGTATGAACCTTTCGGCACGCGAGACCATCGCCGTTTTTGGCCAAGGACCGGTCGGCTTGTCGACGACACAGCTCGCCGCCGCCATGGGGGCCCATGTCATCGCCATCGACGTGAGTGCCGAGCGGGCGCAACGGGCTCTGGCCTTCGGCGCGGCCCATGCCATCGACGCCAGCAAGGTCGACCCGGTCGAGGCGATCCGGGAGATCATGGGCGGCAAAGGCGTGCCGCGCTCCATAGACACCTCCGGTTCCTCTGCCGGACGCTCCGCGGCGGTGCGCTGTGCCGCGCCCTGGGGCATGGTTTGCTTCGTCGGCGAGGGCGGCGACGTGACGATCGACGTCAGCCCCGAGATGATTCGCAAGCAGCTGACCGTCATCGGCTCCTGGACCTTCTCGACTGTCGGGCAGGCCGATTGCGCGCGCTTCATCGCGGATCGCGGGCTGCCGGTCGATGATCTGTTCACGGAACGCTGGGCGCTGGATCAGGCCGAGGAGGCCTATTTGCTGTTCGACAAGCAGAGCAGCGGCAAGGCCGTCTTCGAAATGTAACCTGGCCGGGTCGCGACCCGGACACCATTCATCCAATCGGCGAGCGGCTTGACAGGATCGTAATTCGCGTCAGGCTGCTCGTCGATCCACCGTCGCAATCAAGACGACGGGCAGCAAATCGGGAGAAACGCTGATGGGAATTCGTCTTTACGGTATGACCTGCGGCTGGCTCACCATGCCGTTCCAATTCTTCCTGCCGGGCCGCGAGGGCTGGCTCATGATTCCGGTCGGGTGCTACCTCATCGTCCACCCGAAGGGGACCATCCTGTTCGACAGCGGGCTCGAGACCACCATGCGGAGCGATGATCCGGCGGTGGTGAAGCGGGCGCTTGGGCAGGTCGCGCCGCTGGCTTTGCCGAAGCTCGGGCCCGAGGATGATGTCGCGACGCGGTTGCGGGCCTTCGGCGTCGACCCCGACAAGATCGATTTCATCATCAATTCGCATCTGCATTTCGACCATTGCGGCGGCAACGCCCTCATCAAGAATGCCCGCCATGTCATTCAGAAGCGCGAGTGGCATGCGGCGACGACGCCGGAGTTGATGGAGGAAAATCTCTTCATCCGCAGCAATTATGATCATGGCCATGATCGTCAGGAGGTCGATGGCGAGCACGACCTGTTCGGCGACGGCTCCGTCGTCCTGGTGCCGACCTATGGCCACACGCCCGGCCATCAGTCACTGAAGGTCAAGCTCGACGATGGCGAGATCCTGATCACGGGTGATTGCTGCTACATGCGCCAGACCCTGGACGAGATGCTGCTGCCGGATCCCAAGGTCGTCCGCAATCCCGAGCAGATGCGGCAAACGCTGCTGCTGCTGAAGCAGTTCCAGGACCGCGGGGCCTTCCTGATCTTCGGCCACGATCCGGGACAATGGAAGCACCTCAACGATGGCCCGGTCCGCGAGATCACGATGACCGGCGTCAAGCGGGCGCACTCGCTCTACGAGCGCTCCACGCCGACATGCATGGAATCGCCCTTGGTGAACGCACCGCATATGCAGGTGTAGCGGACCGTCGGTGCTGCGCCCCGCGGGCGGCGAAACGTCGCCGGGCCGCGGGGCTGTTGTTCGTGACGGCTCGCCCACCTATCATGGGATTGATCTTCACGATCCCGGTGCAGCCAATCATGATTCCTAGCCCCGTCTCGGCATGAAAACACGAGCGGTCGTGTCCAACCCGTCCAGGCTCCGCGGTGTCGCGTTGGAGTTGGGTGGTTTCGCGGTGCATGTCGCCCGCCGCTTTCAGGACGATGGCTGTTTCGCCGCGGCCGGCGCGCTCAGCTACACGACCCTGGTCTCGCTGGTGCCGCTGCTGGTGATCGCCTTGGCGGTGTTGTCGGCGTTTCCGATCTTCGAGAGCCTGCGTGATCGGATCCTGGGCGTCGTCTTCACCAACTTCGTGCCCGAGGTCGGCAGCAACGTCGTCTTCTACATCTCCGAATTCACCGCCTCGGCCGGCAAGACCACGGCGGTCGGGCTCGTGGTGTTTGCCGCCACCGGGGTGTTGCTGCTGGCGACAATCGAAGATCGGCTCAACGCGATTTGGCGGGTTCATGCGCCACGGCGCTGGATCACGAGGTTGCTCGTCTACTGGACGGTGACGACGTTGGGACCATTCCTGCTTGCGGCTACGCTGTCACTGTCGGGGGAATTGCTGGTCGTTCGCCAGAAGGTCGGCCTGACCGGCGAAATCAGCTCCGGCATGGATAGCCTGCTGCGCGATCTCGCGCTCCTGATCCCCTTCGGCGCCGAGGTCATCGGCCTCGTGACCCTGTTCAGCCTGATCCCGCATTGCCCGGTACGCTGGCGCGACGCCCTAGGCGGCGCCGTGGTCGCGGCGGTGTTGCTGGAAATCTCGAAATTCGTGTTCACCTTCTATATCGGTCATTTCGCCTCCTACCAGGCGATTTACGGCGCGTTGGCGGCGATCCCGATCTTCCTGCTGTGGATGTATCTCGGCTGGAGCATCATCTTGTTCGGCGCCGAGATCGCGGCGTCGGCGCCGCATTGGCAAACCGAGCGCGACGAGAAGGTGCCTAAGGCGACGGATCTCGATCTGGCCATTTCGCTGATCGATGTCCTGGCCCGCCAGCGGCATCGTGGTGGCCAGGTCTCGGTCGGCTTTCTCATCACCCAGGTCGACGCGCCCGCCGGGGTCGTCGCCGATTGCCTCAGCCGGTTGGCGCAGGCCGGCTGGGTCGTCTCCGGCATCGGCGGCGGCTGGGTTCTGGCCCGCGATCTTGCCGACGTCACCCTGGCGGATCTCAGCGCGGCGATTCGCCGGGACGCCGGGCGCGACGAGGATCATCCGCGGTCGTCACCATGGCGTCGCCGGCTGCACCCGCGCTTTGCCGAAGTCCGCCATGCCGAGGCAGCCGCTCTCGCCGTCCCGGTCAGCGTCGTGCTGGAGACGCGGCATGAATCCGAAGGCGGCGTTACTCCGGCGACTTCGGCCGTACCGAATAGTGATGCCGCCGTGACCACTCGGTAACCAAATCGGCAAAACCGGGGTCGCGCGCGTCCGGCAGAACGACTTTCAGGGTCACCAGCTGATCTCCAGCTGTCCCGCCAGCTGAGGGAACTCCCTTGCCGCGCAAGCGCAGCACGGTGTCGGTATTCGATCCTTTCGGGATCTTGAGTTGGACCATGCCGTGCAGGGTTGGCACGGTTATCGTCGCGCCGAGCACGGCTTCGGGAACGGTTACCGGTAAGGTCATGCGAATGTCGTGACCCTGGCGGATGAACAGGGGGTGCGGATCGACGGTGATCTCGACGAACAAGTCTCCGGCAGCGCCGCCGCGATTGCCGCGGCCGCCCTGACCCTTGAGCCGCAGGCTTTGGCCGTCCTCGGTCAAGGGTGGAATGACGATGTCGATGGCGCGATCGTCGGCGACGGCGACCCGCTTCTTGCCGCCGAGCGCCGCCTCGACGAAGCCGATGCGCAGCGATTGGTAGATATCGGCGCCGCGATGCGCCGGCCGCGCCTGGTTCGCGCCGGATCGCATATCGGCGCGGGTATAGTCGAATTCCTCCGCGGTCGCCCTTGGCGCTTCGCCCCCGCGCCAATTGCGGCGGAAAAACCCTTCGAGAGATTCTTCGAAGTTCTGGCTACCGCGGACACGCTCGGCCGCCGCGGCTTCTCGGTCGTGCTGGCGGCGCTTGGTATCGTCGGACAGGACGTCGTAGGCCGCCGTGACGTCGCGGAACCGGCGTGCGTTGGACGGATTGTTGGGGTTGAGATCGGGATGGAGCGCCTTGGCGAGCCGTCGATAGGCTTGCTTGATCTCTTCGGTCGTGGCGTCCTTGGAAACTTGCAAAATGGTGTACGGATCGAGCATGCGAGGACTATTGGCCCGGATTCTTAGGAAACAGTAAAGCGCGGGTGGGTTGAACAGTCATCGTGACGCACTCCGCACCCAGGGTCGATAGGATTATATATTGGGATGAAGGGTCCGGATTGCCATCCGGCGGCGGACCGCGAGGAGGAATCGACCATGTTTCAAGCTGCGACGGATCCTTTTGAATTGTTTGGTCTCTGGTTCGGTGATGCCCGCGAGACCGAGCCGAGCGATCCGAATGCCATGGCGGTGGCGACGATCGACGAGCGTGGCGCGCCACGGGTGCGGATCCTGCTGTTGAAGGGCTTCGATAGCACCGGTTTCAGCTTTTTCACCAATCTGGAGAGCCGGAAGGCCCAAGAGTTGAGCCGCAACCCGCAGGCAGCATTGTGCTTTCACTGGAAGAGCAGGGCCCGTCAGGTCCGCATCGAAGGCGATACGGAAGCGGTGACAGCGGCGGAGTCCGATGCCTATTTCGCGACGCGGTCCCGGGACAGCCAGATCGGAGCCTGGGCTTCCGAACAGTCCCGACCGCTGGAAGACCGGGCGATCCTCGAAGCCCGGGTCGAGGACTACACGGCGCGATTTGCCGACCATCCGGTGCCGCGGCCTGAGCGATGGGGCGGAATCAGGCTTGTCCCGCGCTATTTCGAGTTCTGGCAGGACCGGCCGCATCGCCTGCATGATCGCATCACCTTCACCCGCGACGGCGCGATCTGGCGACGGGAACGCCTCTATCCCTAGGAGCTATGCGGCGGTATGTCGCAGCTCCGGTTGATCCCCGGGGTCAGGCCGGAGTTGCCAGTTTGCTCGGGGCGTGAGATTTTGTCCCGCAATACCGCCGAGTGAAAAATCTTTTTGGCCAAAACGGTTAGAAACGATTTTTTAAGACCTGATAGGCATATTCGGCGGTGTTGATTAGCCCAAAATGGGCCGGTGCTTCTAAAGAAGTGCCGAAACATCCTGAAAGGAAATACTATGTCCGGCGTTACGCTTTCTGCCTCGCAGACCTCTACGCTGCTCAATCTCCAGAGCATCACCAGCCTCTTCAATCAGACTTCGAACGTCCTCAACACCGGCAAGAAGATCAATTCTGCCGCTGATGATCCGTTGGCCTACTTCCAGTCGCAGTCCCTCTACAATCGCGCGACCAATTTCCAGTCCTACAAGACCAACATTGATCAGTCGATTCAGAGCGCGAACACGGCTCTGACGGCCACCAGCGCCGTCGGCACGCTGCTCAAGCAGCTGCTCGGTACCGTTCAGGGCGCGCGCGGCGCGTCTGCCTCGGCACTGCGTTCGGTGACGACCCAGATTACGACGCTCGGCAAGCAGATTTCGCAGCTGATCCAGGACGCGAGCTACCAAGGTCTCAACCTGCTGACCAACTCGGCGACGACGCTGACGACCCAGTTCTCGAACCGTACCGCGGCCTCGCTCGTCATCAACGGCTTCAGCCTTGCTGCGACCGGTACCGCCAGCAGCCGTAGCCTGTTCACGAACTCGACCTCGACGCACAATCTCTTCAACGCCAACGGCTCGATCAACTTCAACGCGCTGGTCTACTCGACCCAGACCTACGCCACGACTGCCGGCGGCGTCGGCGTGTTGTCGGGCCTCAGCCAGGTGCTCATCTCCGGTGCGTCGGGCGGCCTCGCGGCGACCGTGGCACAGGCCGTGTTCACCGACACCATCAACCGTATCTCGGCGGCGATCACGCAGCTGAACTCGATCTCGGGCATCATCGGCACGAACGTCGCGATCCTTCAGGCGCGCTCGTCGTTCTCGGCCAATTACGCCTCGACCCTGTCGGGCGGCGGCGATAAGCTGACGCTTGCCGATCTGAACACCGAAGCCGCGACCAGCCAGGCACTTCAGCTGCGCCAGTCGATCGGTATCTCGGTCCTCGGTACCTCGGCCACCCAGCAGCAGTCGATCCTGAACCTGCTCCGTTAAGCGCAGCCTTCGGGTCTTTAATCGTGCGGCGCGCCGGTTTTCCGGCGCGCCGTTTCGATTCTTAATGAAATCCTCGTCTTCGGCGGCGACACTTCGGGACCACAGCCCGAGGGAGAGTTCGCGATGCCGGCCGATACCGACGCTGCACCACATCTGGTGATCGGCACGCCGTGTTACGGCGGCAACGTTACCCACCGCTACATGATGTCGATGCTGAAACTCCAGGCGGCCTGCATCGATGCCGGGATCAAACTGTCATTCCGTATCCTCTCCGGCGACGCGCTGATAACCCGGGCGCGCAACATTATCGTCGAGGAGTTCCTGGCGGAGCCGGACGCCACCCATCTGCTGTTCATCGACGCCGATATCGGCTTCACCCCCGATCAGGTCTTCCGATTGCTGAAGGCAAATCACGACGTCGTCGGCGCGGTCTATCCGATCAAGGGCATCAATTGGGAACGCATCAAGATGCATCTGGCGGCGACGCCGAATGCGACCCTTGCCGGAAGCCTCAACTATGTCGTGGATTTTCTCGATTCCGGCGATATACCGCTGAGCGAGGGGTTCGTGCGGGTGCGCTATCTCGGCAATGGGTTCCTGATGATTCGTCGCGCCGTGTTCGCCAGACTCGCCGAGCGCCACCCGGAGATCCGCTATCGCGATCTGCACACGATCCAGAATTTCACGACCGAGACCGGGCTGCGTCACGCCTTCTTCGATTGCATTATCGATCCGGACACGGGCGTGTATCTGAGCGAGGACTATACCTTCTGCAAGCGCTGGATCGACAGCGGCGGCGAGATCTGGGCGGATCTCGACAGTAAGCTGATCCATGTCGGTCCGACCGAGTTCGCCGGGGATTTCCGCACGCTGTTCAATGCTCCGGGCGGTTGAGGGCTCGGGCTGATGCTGCGAGTCGGCTGGGCGGGCGCTGCCGCCCCTGTCTCGCGGGCATCGTGACGCGTGCGGCTGGAACCCGATGCCGCTATCAAACGTCATTATATTTCGATCACTTAGGCCGCGCGTTCGCTGGCCCGCCGTGCCGGTCGTCTTGCGGTGGCGCGGCGACGAGCCTATAGAGACCTATATCGTAACCTGACCAGAGGGGGTCCCCTTGTTGCCTTTCAAGTCGTTGATCGCCGGTCTGTGCGCATTCGGAATCGCTGCGGCGCCGGTTTCGGCCCAGGCGGAATGCTACACCACCGCGGAATGGCCCGCCTTCAACGTCAAGGTCATGCAGGAATTCCTCCAGGACGCCGCCCTGCAGTGCACCCGGGTCGTCGGCCATAACCACGATGTCGACTACAACGGCTTCATCAAGCGGTCCAGTGACGGCGTGATGGCCGATGGCAATCTCTTGCGTGCCCATTTCAAGCGCGTTTACCGCGGCGGCGCTGAAGCCAAGCTGGATCGGTTCATCACCCGCATCGCCAACGTCGCCCAGTCGCGCAGCATGACGTCGATGACGTTCTGTGCGGATTCCGACGTGCTGTTCAAAGAGGTTCAAGGCGCGAGTTCGGCCAATCTAGAGGTCGTCGCGATGGCGTTCAATCAGGCGCATTTCCGCGAATTGTCTGAGCTCGGCGAATCCTGCCCCTTGAAGAAGCCGAAGATCCAGACCGCGTCGCGAAAGACCCACCACCACAAGCCGAAGAAGGTCGCGGCCGCCGACTAGCCCCCGATCCGATCACGGCTCCTGCAGGCCGACCACCGTGTGCACGGCGGCGATCTCGGTGGCTGGATAGAGGAGGGTTTCCGCTGGGTTGTATTGCCGCACGTGCAGGCCGTGCCCGTCGTGCCGGACATACTCTTTGATAAGGACGACGCCGCCCGTCTTGGTGACGACAACCCCGCTCCCGGGTTGTGGCGGCTTGAACGGATTGACGTGGAGAATCTGTCCCGGGCGAAAGCGCGGCTGCATACTGTCGCCGACGACATAGATGGCGTAAGCATCGCGAACCTGGGCGAGGGATGGCGGCCGGCGGACGTAATCGATCGGCCCATCCTCGAGAAACATCTCCTGCTCCGTGCCGCCGCGGCCCGCCGATCGGACGGGAATGAAATCCCGTGGGTCGCTGGCGTCCGGGGGCCGCGCAAGTGCGGCATCGCCTCCTGGTAACAAGACACCCGCCGCGGCCGAGTGCGTCGACGGGGGTGGGAAAGGCCCGGACAGAAGGTCGGCCATGTCGACCCCCAGGGGCGGCGCGAGGCGGGCCATCCAGTCCACGGTCAGCCGCCGTTCGCCCTTTTCGAGCTTGCTGATCTGCGCTGCGGTCGTGCCGATGGCGCGCGCGAGCTGGTCGAGGGTCAAGCCGGCTCTGCGACGGTAAGCGCGTACGGGGTTTGGGGACGCTACCATAATTCGAGTGTAGCGGATTCGGCGATATCGCGCAATAAATATATCCATTATGGATAAAATATCTGGATAAATTGCCATTCCGGTGGTTAGATGTGTTCCTGTTTCGTTTCGGAGAGCGCGATGCCAGCCAGATCATCCAGCAAGTTCAGGGTCATGACCAAGGCCAGTCGCGACGCCGCGCTCGCGGCGCTGCCGACACAGGAACGGCTCTCCCAGGCCCCGGTCGAACAGGTCACCGAGCGCGACGCCGACGGCTGGCCCGTCACGCATTGCCGGGCCGTAGACACTGTCGGACGATTGATCCGCGGCGGGATGCTCGACGTTGATTGCGGTGATGCCGCCGATCGCTTCCGCCGTGATTTCCATCGCGCCCGTTTCGAGCCGCTGTGCGCGGCCGATCTCCGCAGGGTGCGCGGCGCCGGCGGGCACGAGGAGATCCTCGACGCGGTTGAGGATGCGCGGCAGCGTGTCTGGGAGGCGATGAATCACCTCGGCGGCCTGGCCACGCCGGCGGGTTCGGTCGTCTGGCATGTGATCGGGCTGGAATCGACCTTGCGCGACTGGGCGCTGCGACAAGTGCTTGGCGCTGGGCGGACGCTGCGTCAGGAGGTTGCGACCGGTATCCTGATCGGTGCGCTTGGCGTCCTCAACGGCTACTACGGCCAACGACGTCGTCATCGGCGATGACAGGGCGACGCATCCTCTTGACGGGATGGTCGCTCGTCTGAACTCATGACCACGCGTGATGCAAGACGGAGAGAGCCTGATGCGGAAGCGTGATGCCCGAGCCGCGCTCGGGATGGGGATGGTAGCAGCTGCGCTGCTGTTCGCTGGACCGGCATCGGCGCAGGCGCCGTTGGTCGAGGGCGAGCAGAGCACTCCCGTCGGTCCGCTGATCACCGATCCTGCGGTTATCGGCCGCTGCTTGTGTGCCGGAGATCGGGTTTCCGCCGACAAGACGGCACTGGACGCGCTCGGTGGCCAATATGGCGCCGCCAAGGCTCATGCCGAGGCTACCGCGGCAGCAGTCGCCCGCCTGCGGCCGCAGGTTCGCTCCGACAATGCCGAGCAGCTGGACGCATTCCGCCGTCTCGTCGTCGAAAGTCAGCACGCCGAGAGCGATCTCTACGGCAAGGCACAGCCGGCCTACGCGGCCGCGGTCGCGCGCTACAATCAATCAGTCGCGGCGTATAACGAAGGCTGCGCGGGCTTGCCGATGGACAAGGCGTTGCAGGCGCGGGTGGCCCAGACCTTGGTCTGTCCGGCGCCCTGAGTGATCTCAATCGGTCTTGCCGTAGAGCTGGTCTGGTGAGACGACGACCGGCGCGATCTCTACCCAGGCGCCACCCTCCGCCGCGCGATAGAAGCAGGATCGCCGTCCGGTGTGGCAGGCGACCCCGGTTTGATCGACCTGCAGCAGCAAGGTGTCGCCGTCACAGTCGAGTCGCATCGCGACCAGCTTCTGGGCCTGTCCCGAGGATTCTCCCTTGCGCCACATCGCTTGGCGCGAGCGCGACCAATAGCAGACGCGGCCCGTTTCCAGGGTCTCCAGCACCGCGTCACGATTCATCCAGGCGACCATGAGGACTTCGCCGCTGTCGTGCTGTTGCGCGATGGCGGTGACGAGACCCTGGTCATCGAACCGGATTGCGTCGAGCAGAGGGTGGGATATGGAAGGCTGGCTCATGGCGGCAAGATATCGTTGCAGCCGGGCCGTCCGACAAGGGGAAACTGGCACCAGAAGCGGGCAGCGGCGGCGGCGGCCTGATATTCGGGGCGCGACCTTGAGAATTTTGGCCGTCTGAGCTAAGGTCAGCCTTCGGTTTTTCTGGAGGATATCATGCGTCTATCGCGGCTTTTCGCCATGGCTGGGCTGGCCTTCACCGTGCTGGGTGGCGGCGCGGCGGGCGCGCTGACCTATGATTCTCATATTTCCCGCAATGCCGACGGCTCCCCCGGCTTTCAGGATCCGGACGCGGCGCAGCAGTCGCATTTTGGCCTGACCGGGGATTCGAGCTACCGTAACGCCGCTGGCGACGAGCCTTTTCTCGGCTCGAGCGACCACAATTTTTCTGCGCCCAACCCCGGGGTCCCGTATGGCGGCCTGATCCCGGGTCAGCCTGATCGCTGATCACGCCGGGGTG
The DNA here is from genome assembly GCA_903897565.1 of uncultured Rhodospirillales bacterium. Taxonomy (GTDB): domain Bacteria; phylum Pseudomonadota; class Alphaproteobacteria; order ATCC43930; family CGMCC-115725; genus CAIXXC01. The sequence continues at coordinate 17,739 of CAIUCF010000422.1, forward strand.
ACCGAGGACGTCGCCGACAAGGCAGCGCGAATTATTCTCGGGGCCTATGCCGCGGGCCGCCGGGTCCCGCGCCTTGACCCCGCGCTCCGCCCGCAAGAACTGGGTGCGGCCTACGCCATCCAGGACCGCGTTATCCTGCATGGTGGGCCGGTCGGCGGCTGGAAGGTCGGCCGCAATCCAGTCGATGGCCTCGATACCTGTGCCCCCCTGCTGAAATTCCGGATATTTGCCGGCGGCTGCGTGCCCGCACCGGCTGATCTCTTGGGGACCGGCCTCGAGATCGAATTCGCCTTTCGGGTGGGGGACGATCTTCCCAAGCGGGAGCATCCCTACGAGATCGACGAGATTCGCGCCGCGATCGACGGATTCCTCCCTCTGGTCGAACTGGTCGGCGGCCGTTTCGAGGACAGGGCCAGCCTGTCGCCGCTCGAACAGCTGGCCGATGGCTTCGGGGCCGCCGTCATCGTCGGCGATCGGGTTTCGTCGTGGCGGGAGATCGATTTTCGGACGTTGCGCGCGGAACTCTGGATCGACGGCATTCGCCGGCAGGTCGCCCGGGACTGTCATCCCGCAGGCGATCCCCTGGAACTCGTGACCTGGCTCGCCAATCATCTCGCCGGCCGTACCGCCACCGGCGGTCTGCGCCGCGGTCAGGTCGTGACCACCGGTGGCCTCGCTGGCGTGACCGCGGTGACGGGGGGCGAACGGGTCGAGGCGCGCTACGTCACGGCCGACGAACGGGAAATCGCCCGCATCGATCTCGAGTTCATGGCTGTGCCGGCCTGATTGCGCTCAGTGTGCCGACGCCGCGACCGGATCAGCGCCGCCGAGTGAGAGTCGGGCAAACACGAGCGTACAGCCGGCGCAGCCCACGATACCAAGGATCATCGGCAACGGATCGCCATTGGCGAAATAGCCGACGATCGCCATGACGATCGAGCCGACCACAAACTGGATCGTGCCGAGCAGGGCAGAGGCGGTGCCGGCGATCGGGCCGTGGCGCTCGAGGGCGAGGACGCCGATCGTCGGATTGATCAGCCCGAGGCAGCCATATCCGAGCATCAGCAGGGCCATCAGCACGACCAGACTGTCGCTCCCGGCCAGGGTGACGATCAGCAAGATCGCCATGATCGTCGCATAGACGCCGACGGCGCCGCGCACCATGCGGCGTAGCCCAAATCGTCGCCCGATCCTGGCGTTGAATTGCGCCACGCCGATGAAGGCCGCCGCGTTGAGCGAGAAAGTCAGGCCGTATTGCGACGGGGTGAGGCCGTAATGGCCGATCATGACGAAGGAGGAGTTGGCGAGAAACGCGAAGAAGCTGGCGATGCCGAAGGCGCCGACCAATGCCGTGCCGAGGAAATGGCGGTCGCACAGAAGGATACGGTAACCGCGCAACGCTGCGGCGAAGGCATTGCCGGATCCGCGCTCGGAACGGTTGGTCTCCGGCAGCAAGGTCGCGATCATGATCATGCCGAATAGCGCGGCCAGCGTCACGGCCCAGAACACCGCGCGCCAGCCGATCCAGGCGATCACGGCGCTGCCGGCGAGCGGCGCCAGGATCGGCGAGACGCTGAAGACCAGGGTGACGAGCGACATCAGGCGTGCGGCCTCCGTCCCGGTATGCAGGTCGCGCGCGATCGCCAGCGGCATCACCATGCCGGCACAGGCGCCGATGCCTTCAAGAAACCGGAACAGGATCAAGGTGTCGATATCCGGCGCCAGGGCGCAGCCGATGCTGCTGGCCGCGAACAGCAGCAGCCCGGCATAGAGCGGCGGCTTGCGGCCGACCCGATCGGCGATCGGGCCATAGATCAACTGCCCGGTCGCCAGCGCGATGAAGAACACCGTCAGGGTCATCTGCACCGCCGCCGGGCCGGCGCCGAGCGTGCGTCCGATCGAGGGCAATGCTGGCAGGTACATGTCGATCGCGAATGGCCCGATCGCGGAGACCAGACCGAGGATCACGGCATTGCGGTAGAGGGCGGGGGGCATGCGTGGGCCTAAATTGTAGACGTTTTTTGACCTAGTTCCGTCGTCATACCCGCGCAGGCGGGGATCCATCTTTGGTCGAAACCGAGACCGTGATGAGTATGGATCCCCGCCTGCGCGGGGATGACGACGATTTTCACCTAAGCCGCGGCCTGCTCCAGCGCGTCGGCGGCTTCGAGCCAGGCCTCTTCGGCGGCCTCGATCCGCGCCGTGAAATCGGCCAATTGGCGGGTCAGCTCGACGCGGCGCGGCACCGGCAGGCTCGCCTTCGTCAATTCTTCCTCGATCCGCTTCTTCTCGTTGCCGAGCTTCTGCAGCATCGTTTCCGCCTCCTTGGCGGCTTTGCGCAGGGGCTCCAGGCTCTTGCGGCGCTCGCCGCCATTCTGCTTACCGCGCGCGGGCTCGGGTTTGCTGCTGCCGGCGCCTTTCAGCATGTATTTGCGATAATCCTCGAGATCGCCGTCGAAAGGCTTGACGTGACCATCGGCGACCAGCAGCAAGCGGTCGGCGGTGAGCTCGAGCAGGCTCCAGTCATGGCTGATCAGCACGACGGCGCCGGTATAGGAGTTTATGGCCTCAGCCAGCGCCCGGCGGCTGTCGATATCGAGATGGTTGGTCGGCTCGTCGAGGATCAGGACGGGCGGCGCGTCATAGGTGACCAGCGCGAAATTGAGGCGCGCGCGCTCGCCGCCCGAGAGTTCCTTGACCTTGACGAAGGCCTTGTCGCGGCTGAACCCGAAACGGCCGAGCCGCGAGCGGATCTGGGTTTCGGTCGAGCCCGGCATCAGGTTGAGCATGTGCTGGAACGGACTCTCGTCGGCTTCCATGTCTTCGATCTGGTGCTGGGCGAAGAAGCCGATGCGCAGCTTGCCGGTGCGGAACTGCGTGCCGCTCATCGGCTGCAGCCGGCCGGCGAGCAGCTTGGCGAAGGTCGATTTGCCATTGCCGTTGGCGCCAAGCAGCGCGATGCGGTCCTCGGGATCGAGGCGGATATCGATGCCCTTGAGGATCGGCTTGCCCGGCGTGTAGCCGACAGAGACGTGATCGAAGCTGATCAGCGGCGGACTCAAGGCGGGCGGATTGGGGAAGTCGAGCTGCATGCTCGGGTCTTCCGCGAGCTGCGCGATCGGGGTCAGGCGCGAGAGCATCTTGAGCCGGCTCTGCGCCTGCCGAGCCTTGGTCGCCTGGGCGCGGAAGCGATCGACGAAGGCCTGGAGGTGCTGGCGCTTGGCCTCCTGCTTGGCCGCCGCCGCCTTGCCCTGCAGCAGTCGCTCCTCGCGGGCACGCTCGAAGCCGTCATAGCCGCCGGTATAGGAAACCAACTTGCCGGCATCGAGATGGAGGATGCGGTCGACCACCGTGTTGAGGATGTGGCGATCATGGCTGATCAGGATATAGGTGTGCGGATAGGCCTTGAGGTAGTTCTCGAGCCAGATCGAGGCCTCAAGATCGAGATGGTTGGTCGGCTCGTCGAGCAGCAGCAATTCCGGCTCGCTGAACAGCGCCGCGGCGAGCGCCACGCGCATGCGCCAGCCGCCGGAGAAGCTCGACATCGGCTGGTTCTGCATTTCCTCGGTAAAACCGAGACCTGACAGGATGATCGCGGCACGCGACGGTGCGCTATGGGCTTCGAGCTCGTAGAGCCGGGCGTGGATCTCGGCGATGCGATGCGGGTCGTCATGATCATGCTCGGCGCGGTCGGCTTCCGCCGTCAGTTCGGCCATTTCGACATGGGCTGCCAGCACGACCTGCAGCGGTGTGTCGGGCCCGCCCGGGGCTTCCTGGGCGACGATGCCGATCTTGCATTCCGCCTGCATCTCGATCTTGCCGCCATCGGGCTGGAGATGGCCAAGGATCAGCTCGAACAGGGTCGATTTACCCGTACCGTTCCGGCCCACCAGGCCGATATGCTGGCCGGCGGCGATTGAGGCGGAGGCTTCGTCGAACAGGGTGCGCCCGGCGATGCGATAGGTCAGGGAAGAAATGCTCAGCATGATGGCGGGTTAATATCACATGTTGCGCCGCAGCACGAGATTGCAAGCGAAGGAGGAGGGCAGGGTTGTGTCTGGGGGGTGTTGGTGAAGACGTAGATATCGCGGTCGAACTCGCTGAATTCGGTATCATGCCATGGTTCCGACGCCGGCAAGATTAAGGTCATAAGGTTTGTGACGGCTGGGCAATAGTGACTCTGACCCATTTCACGGACCCCATTTCGCGGGTACTTCACGGGATTGGGGACTGCACAGGGGGCAGTGCCAGAGGAACTTAGGTAGACTCGATGGCGTTCACTGCGGAGGCTTTTGTTCCGGAACCTCATCCTCCGGGATATAGCCATTAAGATCGGATATCCGATCCTTAATGACGCTGATCTTACAGCCGTAGAAGGAAAGAGCTTCTCCTAAGCGACCAAAGTCACCCGCGTTGTAAAGCTCACAAGAAGCATCCTTCCACTTGATCCACTGGCGCTGCTCATGAAGCAGCCGCTTTGCTTCAGCGTCATCACCGTTCTCAGCGATCGCCGCCTTTGCTTGTCGCCACGCGTCGGCGAGTAAAGCTTCTTGCCGGGCTAGTTCTGTGACGCCGCATCCAGCCCAATGCGTGTTGTCTTGAAATCGCTTGAGGCACTCCTGATAGGGATCGCGTTCCTTGGCGTCTGCGGCATGCGCTGGAGTGACACAGCATAGGAAAGCCGCGGCACTGGTTGAGACCAGGATACTGTGAGCGAGCTTCAAGGGTGCCTCCCAAAAGACGAGGATGCGAACCTATCCTAGAAGGTATTGAATGGCTAACCCGAGCGCGAGACGCAACCGTGTCCAGCAGGCTCTGGGCTAGCCTGACGTCAGACGGTCAGAAAAGAGGCCCGAGTGATATTGGCGATCTTGCTAACCTCGCCGACGGTATCTCAGGGGTAGGATTGCGGCGTGGAGTGCACGGTCTCCCCCATTCTTGTCGTGCGTCCCAAATAGATATACGCTATCGCACTAGTATATCCTAAGAGGAAGCCCATGCAGGTTTCGAAATGGGGCAACAGCCTCGCGGTTCGGCTTCCCGCCAGCGTGGTCGAGGTACTCGACCTCAAGGAGGGGGATGAGATCGAGATCCATGTCGCCGATTCGGCGACGTTTGGCGTGAGCCGGAAGCCGGGGCGCGAGGCTTTGCTGGAGCGGTTGCGGGCGTTCCGCGGACGACTGCCGGCCGATTTCAAGTTCGACCGCGACGAGGCCAATGCCCGGTAGCTTCTTCGATACCAACGTCCTGCTTTACGTCGCCGCGGCCGACACGAGCAAGGCGGATCGTGCGCAGGAACTGCTGCGCGACGGCGGCTTGGTCAGTGTCCAGGTCTTGAACGAGATGGCCAATGTCCTGCGCCGCAAGATGCGCCTGACCTGGGCGGAAACGCACCTGTTCCTCGCGACCATCCGCGATCTGGTCTCTGTCCAGCCCCTTACCGTCGAAACCCACGAACGCGGGTTGGGTCTCGCCGAGCGTTATGGGCTTTCGATCTACGATGCGATGATCGTTGCCGCGGCCCTGGATGCGGACTGCGACATTTTGTGGTCCGAGGACATGCAGAACGGAATGACGATCGAGGGCCGCATCGCGATCGTCAATCCCTTCACGCAAACGTCTTGAGCAGCCAAGCCAGGCTGGGTCCCGCTACTGCGCCACCATCCCGCCATCGATGCTCAACTCGGCGCCGATGATGAATTTCGATTCGTCCGAGGCCAGGAACAGGCAGCCGAAGGCGACTTCCTCCGGCTGGCCGAGGCGGCCGATCGGGGTGCTGTCCTTGACTCGGGCTTCCATTTCGACGGGATCGATGCAGGCTTCCATCGCCTTGCGCAGCAGCGGCGTATCGACGGCGCCGGGATGGATCGAGTTGGCACGGATGCCGTCGCGGGCGTGGGTCACCGCCGTACTCTTGGTCAGCAGCCGGACCGCACCCTTGGAGGCGTGGTAGGCGGCAAAGCCCGGCGAGCCGACGATGCCGTAAGCCGAGGAGATGTTGATGATCGAGCCGCCGCCGGTCTGCTTCATCGCCGGCACCGCGTATTTGGTGGCCAGGAACACCCCCTTCACGTTGATGTCCATGATGTGGTCCCACTCTTCCTCGGTGGTGTCGACCTCGGTCTTGCCGCTCTCGACGGCAGCGTTGTTGACGAGGACGTCGAGCCGGCCGAATCGCTGGACGGCGAACTCCACCATCGCCTTGATCTCGGCATGGACGCCCATATCGGCGCGCAGGAATTCGGCGGTGCCGCCGGACTCGCGGATACTGCGGACGACCGCTTCGCCCATCGCGACCTGGATGTCGGCGACGAGGACCTTGGCGCCCTCGGCGGCGAAGAGCCGGCTGGTCGCCGCGCCCATGCCGGAAGCCCCACCGGTGATGATGGCGACTTTTTCCGCGAGGCGGCCCGGTTTCGTGGTGTTCATGGCGCGACGCTCCCTGTTGATTATTGGAGCGCCGGTCCGGAGTTGGATCCTCGACATGCGCCCGCCGGAATTTGGCCCGATTTCCTCGCCCCCGTCCAGACCGGTTGCGTGCGTGCTGGCGGCGATGGACAAGTCGGCGCGTGGCTCCTAGGATCCCAACGGCAGAAGCAGCGAAAAGGGGAGGCAAGCATGGTCGCGACACCATCGGAACAGGCAACCGAGGGACCCGGCGTTTCGCCGCGGCTCAGCGACCGTATCCTCTCGGCGCTCAATCTGGCGCTCGCCCAGGAAGATGTCTCGATTTGCGATCTCCTGGTCAGGGCGCTCGACCTCGCCATGACCCGTAATACCGGCGGCCCGGCTTTCGTCGAGCGGCGCGGCTTTCCGCCCGAGATGGAGAATGCCTTCGAGCGCCTGGCCCAGATCAGGGGCAGACATACCTGAAGTCGCGCCGACCGGCCCTGTCCGGCGCCGGAGATTCCGGGTTTTCTGAAAAACCGCCGCCGCTATAGTGCTGCGCGATCAATGTCAGACCGCGGCATGCGCGGCAGAGCGGGAGCATCATCATGGCCATTCTCGTCACCGGCGGTACCAAGGGCATCGGCCTTGCCATTGCGCAGCGTTTCGCCAAGCCCGGCACTGCCGTGTTTCTCAACTACCTTGCCGATGATGCAGCCGCAGCCACAGCCAAGGCGGCGATCGAGGCTGCCGGTGCGACCTGCCACCTGGTCAAGGGCGATGTCGGAACTCCGGACGGCGCCCGCGAAGTCGTCGCCGCCGTGGCGGCGCGGACCGACCGGCTCGACCAGATCGTGCATTGCGCAGTGCGGGTCGTGATCGAGCCGCTGATGTCGGTCGATCTCGCCGCCTTTACCGCGGCGATCAACCTCAACGGCACGGCCCTGCTCTACGTCGTCCAGCATGCCCGGCCTTTGCTGGTGCGCGGCAGCAGCGTGTTCTTCCTGTCCAGCCGCGGCGGTCGCGTCGTCGTGCCGAATTACGCTGCCGTCGGCGTCGGCAAGGCGCTGGCGGAATGCCTCGTGCGCTATCTGGCGCAGGAACTCGCACCGCTCGGCGTGCGGGCGAACTGCGTGGCGCCGAGCGCCGTCGATACCGCGGCCCTGCGGCAGGTCTATGGCGACAAGACCGACGAAATCATGGCGCAGTCGGCGGCGACCAATCCGAGCGGCCGCAACGTCACGGATGACGACTACTGCAGCCTGATCGAGTTCCTGGCGAGCCCGGCGGCGGCCATGATCCAAGGGCAGGTGATCTTCGTCACCGGCGGATCCTACCTCGCCGCGTGACGGCCGCTGTGCTCGATCCGACTCGGAATTTCACTGATCTGACGCAATGAGTGTGGTATCCTGGGGTTGAGCGGGCGCGAGTCTTCAGCCAAATCCAAAATGCGCCTACAGATTTCCTGGGGAGGCCCGTCATGAAGCGTGGGATTCAGGCGTTCGCTTTTGTCTCGGCATTGGCTATCGGGCTGTCGCAGCCGGCATCCGCCTACGAGTACCCGCTCCAATTCGCCGCGAACAGCGGTGCACGCGGGCTGGTCGTCGCGGGCTACGCCTTTACCGCGACAGGCGTGAGCGGCAATTGCAGCTATTACACGCAGCATAGTGGCTCCGGTCGGGGCGGCGGCTACAAGACCGTCAAGACCTATTACAATCAGACCTGCAACTGGGACAAATACGGCAACCTGCTGAGCGTCGCCGCCGGGGCGCCCGTCGTCCCGGTGCCGCTGACGACCCGCGGCACGGAGACGATCTACGCGACCGCTCCGGGGGATGCCTATACCGGGACCGACAGCGCGGGCGGCGTCCACGGCTTCGTCTTCACCTATGGTGCGCATTATACCTGGACGACACCGCAGACCTCGCTCGTCCTGCCGCAGGCGCCCTATCAGGTGCAGGCGACGTTGGTGAGCGATGGCGATTATGCCGTCACGATTGCCAAGGTGACGGCGAGCGCGCTGGTGGCGAAGGCGACGATCCTGAGCAACACCTGCAAGGGCAAGATCGCGGTCGGCGCGAGTTGCACGGTCACCGTCAATTACGATCCCTCCGCGATCACCGTCACCTCCGATTCGACGAATCCTTTGGTCTACGACACCTTGACGATCGGGGTGATCGCGAGCTCCCACGTTTCCCCGGATTTCGTGCAGAACTATACCGTTCAGATCAATCCGGCCAACAACAACAACTAGATAGCGGCGCCGCCGGGGGCCGGGTCCGCTCCCCCGGCGACATTGCCTCTCGCCATCGGCTTGGTGCGCGGCTAGTCTGCGCCGCACCGATGACCATGCCCGCTATTCCCCTCGAGACCGATCCCCTCGCGCCTTGCCTCGAGCTGCTTCAGGGCGTGTTCGGCTACGATTCCTTTCGCGGCCAGCAGGCCGAGATCATCAGGCATATCGTCGAAGGCGGCGATGCCCTGGTGCTGATGCCGACGGGCGGCGGCAAGTCGCTGTGCTACCAGATTCCGGCGCTGGTTCGCCCCGGTCTCGGTGTCGTCGTCTCGCCGCTGATCGCCTTGATGAAGGATCAGGTCGACGCCTTGCGCCAGCTTGGCGTTCGTGCCGCCTTCCTGAATTCGAGCCTCAAGCCGGGCGAAGCTCAGGCCATCGAGGCGCAGGCGCGCGAGGGCGCGCTCGACCTGCTCTACGTGGCGCCCGAACGCCTCGTCATGCCGCATTTCCTCGACTTCCTGGAGCGTCTCAAGATCGCGCTGTTTGCGATCGACGAGGCGCATTGCGTGTCGCAATGGGGTCATGACTTCCGCCCCGAGTATCGCGGCCTCACCGTGCTGCACGAGCGCTTCCCCGATGTACCGCGCGTCGCCCTGACGGCCACGGCCGATGGTCCGACCCGCCGGGACATCGCGGAACGATTGCAACTCGAGCAGGCGCGGATGTTCATTGCCGGCTTCGACCGGCCCAACATCGCCTATCAGCTGGTCGACAAGAGCGAAGCGAAGCAACAGCTGCTCGCCTTCCTGCGCAACGATCACCCGCGTGATTCCGGGATCGTCTACTGCATGTCGCGCCGCAAGGTCGACGAGGTCGCGGCGTTCCTGAGCGATCACGGCCGCATCGCGCTGCCGTATCACGCCGGACTCGATGCAGGCACGCGGGAGAAGAACCAGGAGCGCTTTCTCCGCGAGGAAGACATCATCGTCGTCGCGACGGTCGCCTTCGGCATGGGCATCGACAAGCCCAATGTCCGCTTCGTCGCCCATCTCGACGTGCCGCGCAGTCTCGAAGCCTATTACCAGGAGACGGGGAGGGCAGGGCGCGACGGTCTGCCCGCCGATGCCTGGATGGCCTATGGCCTGGGCGACGTCATCGCCCTCAGACAGATGACCCAGGATTCCACGCTCGACGATCGCCAGAAGCGTGTCGAGCTGCAAAAGCTAGACGCACTGCTCGGCTATTGCGAGACGGTCGATTGCCGCCGCCGCGTGCTGCTGTCCTATTTCGGCGAGACGCCGCCGGCAAGTTGCGGCAATTGCGACACTTGCCTGGCGCCGGTCAAGCAGTGGGACGCCACCGAGGCGGCGCAAAAGGCGCTCTCTGCCGTGTATCGCACCGGGCAGAAATTCGGCGTCCAGCATCTGACCGATGTGCTGCTGGGCAAGCAGACCGATCGCACTCAGAGCTGGGGCCATGACCAGCTCAAGACGTTCGGGGTCGGCAAGGAGCTGACCCGCCAGGCCTGGGGTTCGGTGTTTCGCCAACTGGTGGCGGGCGGCTATCTCCTCGTCGATATGGAGGGCCATGGCGGCTTGATGCTCGGTCCGCGCGGAGCATCGGTGATCAAGGGCGTCGAAACCGTCCATCTCCGCGCCGAGACCGAACGCGGCTCGTTGAAGTCGCGGGGCGGGGGCTCAGCCTCGTCGCGGCGCAGCAACCCGGCGGCCTTCCAGGGCGATGACGCCGTGCTGTGGGAAGCGTTGCGGCAGTGTCGTGCAGAGCTCGCCCGCGGTCAGGGCGTGCCGCCCTACGTCATCTTCCACGACGCGACCCTGGCCGAGATTGTGACCAAACGGCCGGCGTCGCGCGGTGAATTCGCCGTCATCGCCGGCGTCGGGCGGTCCAAGCTCGAGCGCTACGGCGATCTGTTCCTGGCGGTCGTCAACGGCAGGTAGGAACGACTCGGCGCGACTCGGGGCAAAAAATTCCGATCTCGGGGCCGAGTCGCGGCAAGGTTAATGTGAATAATTGATAAAAATACGCCCTTTTTGTGGCGAGGGGCTGGTATGTCCAAAGATTTTAGGTATGATTAGAGTGGGTGTGTAATTCCGAGTAGTTCGCCATGTATGATCGCCGTCCCGGCTCTTTTCGTAGTGATGAGTCACCTGCTGGCCGCCAAGTGGACGCCAAGGTGAAATGGTTCAACGCCGCGAAGGGCTTTGGTTTCGTGACACCCGCCGACGGCACCCAGGACGCCTTTCTCCCGATCGGAACCTTGCGCAAGGCCGGCTATGAGGATGTCCGCGAAGGCACCTCCCTGGTCTGCGAAATCGGCAGCGGCGCCAAGGGTCCGCTCGTGCTGGCCGTTCTCGACGTCGATAGCTCGACGGCGATCAGTCCCAGCGGCGGTAGCGCGGGATATGGCGGGGCCGCGGCGGCGCCGCGCAAGCCGGCCTCGACCCTCGATGGTTCGGTCAAATGGTTCGAGCCGCAGAAGGGCTTCGGTTTTATCTCCCCCGATGGCGGCGGCAAGGACATCTTCATCCACATCACGGCGCTGCGCCGGAGCGGCCTTGCGGGGCTCGAGCCTGGCACGAGGGTGCGTGTCGACGTCGTGGATGGCAAGAAGGGCCTCGAAGCAGACCGGGTCACCGTGATTTAGCACGACCGCGATGGTCGGGTAATCAGGCGCCGCCGGGATGCTGTCCGGCGGCGTCGTCATTTCGGCTTGACGCGGCCGCCGACATAGACGGAGCAACTGCTGCTGCCGTCCTGGTAAAAGAAATAATCCTCGCTCTTCAGCGCCTTGTGACCAGGGTCGCGGAGATTGAGTCCGGTTCCCTTGGCGATGCCGAGCAGGCCGCCGCCCTGGGGCCCATCGAAGCGGGCGACGAAGCGATTCATCTCGATCTCGTTGAATTTCCCTGTCGCGCAGAGCCGACCCAGATCCGGATCCATCACGCCGACATCCCAATAGGGATGCTCCGAGCGCAGCAGAGTCCGCGCGCTGTCGGCAGCAGCGGGACACGCCATCAGCAACCCACCGAGCGCCAGGATGCCGGCTATGGGAACGCGCATCGCGATGGTTCTCCGTCAGCTGCGCTTGGCCAGCAGCAGGATATAGGCGGCGAAATCGACCGGCTTCAGCCGCGTCGCCCGGCGCGCGATAGCGTCGCTGATCTCGCCGTCGAGCGCCTTGGCCAGCACCATCTGGTTCTCGACATGCTTCTGCAGGACCTTGAAGATCCCGGTGGCGCCCTTGAGCCGGGGGTAATGCCGTGGGTCGATCAGTTTCTCCTTTCGAGAAATCCGCTCGAACATGATCTCCTCGCTGTCGATTTCGGCGGGCAGGGTACTCAGCAGGACCCAGTCGTTCTCGCCGCACCAATCCTCGAGTGCGACCGGCTCCGGCTCCTCGGTATAGCCGACCTTGTAGAGATGCTTCGACAATCCGACATCGTTGCCCCAGTCGCCGAGCGCCGCGCTTTTCGCTACGTAGATGATGCCCATCGTCCCAACCTGATGCCTGTCCAGACCTAGCTTCTACAGTAGATCCGACGGCCGCGTCATCCTGCTCGCCCGCAATAGGGGAATCAGCAGCAGCGCCGCGCCCAGACTGCAGCCGAGCACGAGCCAGGCCTCGTTGAAGGCGAGCGTCGCGGCGGCATGGTCGATCAAGGGCTTGACGAAATCCCGGTCCGCGGCACTGACGGGGCCAAGCGGCGTGCCGTGAAACCGCGCCAGCGGCAGCCCGACGAAACCGGCGGATTCGCGGTCGCCGCCCTGAAGGCGCTCTCCGAGGGCGTTGGCCAGTCGGGGCGCCCGGTTGGTGCTGATCGTGTCTACGACGGCGATGCCGATTGCGCCGCCGAGGTTGCGACACAGATTGACCATGGCGCTGGCGTCGGCGAGACGGTCCGCAGGTTGTCCGGCGAGAGCGATTCGTGTCAGGGGGAGCATGACGAGGAGGACGCCGCAGCCGCGCAGGATTTGCGGGGACAACAATTCCCGGGCGTCGCTGCGCGGCGTTTCGAAACCGTTCGCGATCATCCCGGCGGCGAACAGGACCATGCCGAAAGCGGCGACGACTGCGGCCGGCCAGCGCTGATCGGCATAGGCGGCGAGGGGAGCGCTGAGCAGTTGCGCGGCGCCCATCGCGGTCATGATGATCCCGATTTCCAGCGAATCATGGCTGCGCACGAAGCCGAGGAACAGCGGCAGCAGATAGACCGAGCCGTAGAGCCCGGCGCCGAAGACGAAGCTCAGGCCGCAGGCCGCGGCGAACCGCCGGTCCGTGAACAGCCGCAGATCGATCAGGGGGACCGGATGAGACCGGCAATGCGCGATCCCGAAAGCGCCGAGAAACGGGATGGCGGCCAGATACAGCAGGGCTTCAGGGCTGGACCAGCCCTGCTCGGGCGCACGATTGAGCAGCAATTCGATGGCCGCGAGCATGAGCGAGAGGGCGATCGCGGCGGCGCCGTCAATCCGACGCCATGCCGCCAGATCGGCGCGATCGACGCGGATCAGCGTCCCCGTCAGCAAGGCGACGACGACGCCGGGGATGACATTTACCAGAAACAGCCAGGGCCAGTCGTATCGCGCGGTGATATAGCCGCCGAGACAAGGGCCGAGCGTCGGCGCCAATACCGCGAGGCTACCGGCGAGCAGGGTCGCCCGCGGCTGCAGCGACGGGGGGAACAGCTTGTAGCCGGCGCTGAACACCGTCGGGATGATGGCTCCGCCACAGAAGCCCTGGATCGTTCGGCACAGGATCAGCAGCTGCCAGGACCCGGACCAGGCGCAGCCGATACTCGACAGCGTGAAGCCGGCTATCGCTGCGGTGAACAGGCCGCCGGTGGACAGCACCGGCGTCAGGCAGCCGGTCAGCATGATCGCGATCACTTCGGCGATCAGGTAGCTGGTCTGGACCCAGTTCAGCACGTGTCGTGGAATCCGGAGGCCGGCCTGGATATCCGGCAAGGAGGAGGCGACGATCTGGATGTCGAGGATCGCCATGAACATGCCGATGCTCATGGCGGTAAAGCCGAGCCAGGCCGCGCCGCGGGTCACAAGGCCCGCCGCGGTGCCAGCGCTTGTTCCTCGACACCGATGCGCAGCCGCAGCAGCAGGAGATTGAGGATAGAGAAGCCGATTGCGACACCATAGGCGCCGAAGGCGATGGGCAGGATCGCGATCTCGGCGATGACGATGGCGTAGTTCGGATGGCGCAGGATGCGAAACGGCCCACGACGGATCAGCGGGGCGTCGGGCAGGGTGATGATGCGCGTGGTCCAGTAGGGGCCCAAACTCGCCACCACCCAGAGGCGGAGGAGTTGCAGCGCCGCCATGACGCCGATCAGATCCCAGTTGGGAACCCGGCCGGGCGAGACCGTCGCCAGCATCGCCAACAGCCAACCGCCGTGGAGGAGGATGAACAGGGGATAATGCTCGCGACCGACCTCGTGGCCGCCGCGGGCGATCAGTCGGCGCTCGTTGCGTCGCGCATAGGCGAGTTCGGCGAGCCGCTGGCAGGCGATCAGGCCGACGATCAGGTAGAGCGCGCTCATGCCGCTTCCAATACCAGGAACCCGGTGCTGAACCCC